>NZ_CP025543.1:600000-891575 GCF_002865545.1 Spiroplasma monobiae MQ-1
AAATCTCGTTTAGATATCATTACAACAATTCCTAAAGGAAGTGTTGTAATATTTTCAGCTCACGGAACTGATCCAAAGGTCATTAAAAAAGCTGAAGAATTAGAATTAATTGTTGTTGATACTAAATGTGAATGAGTATTAGAAACAGAAGAAGTTATTGAAAAATATTTAAAATTAAGTTTTGATGTGATATTTATAGGTAAACACGATCACCCTGAAACTATTGCTCTAACTAGCTTGGATAAAAATAGAATTCACTTGGTAACAAATTTAGAAGAAGTAGATAATTTAAGTATAAATAATTCAGATGTATTTATAACAAACCAAACAACTCTTTCAATAATAGATACAGAAGAAATTTATAAAAAAGTTAAGGAAAAATATCCTAATGTAGTTTATAAAAATGATATTTGTGAAGCAACATTAGTAAGACAGCAAGCGGTTTTAGCACTAGACCCTAATGAAGTAGATTTACTTTATGTTGTTGGTGATGAGAGAAGCAATAACACATTGAAACTAGTGGAATTAGCACAAAACAAGGGAATTAAATCTATTAGAATAAATAGGAAAGAAGAAATTGACTTAAAAGATTTGGAAAATGTAAATACTGTTGCAGTTACAGCAGGAGCTTCAACATCAAGTATAATTCAAAATCAATTTATAAAATATTTAGAGGAATTAAAAAACGAAACTAAATAGTTTCGTTTTCTTTTTCTTTATTTTTTTTATAAATTGTTTTTGATATTAGAAATAAAACTCCAGAAGGAATATTCAATGTAACAAAAGACGCCACTATTGATAAATTAGAAACACATTTATTATTTAAAAATCTTGAAATAGAAATAATAAGTCCAATTATTTCTACCGATAATACATAAACAGTTGTATTACTTACAGATGTAAGGGTTATCACCTCTACATTATGCTCATTTATAAAAATAGTTACCAAACCAGATATAGCAAAAACTATATAAATTGCTTTGATGATTATTCCTGCTAAAAAATATTTCTTGTATTTTTGCATAAAATAAACTTAACCCATTAAAGAATTACAAAAGTATTTTTAATATCATATGCACTAACTTTTAATTCGTTTCCAAAAGTTTTTAATAATTTATTTTCTAAATCATCTATAAAATGGTTCTCCATGTAATGACCCAAAGTTAACATATCAACATTATTCTGATCAGCATATAATCATTCATTTCATTTAGCTTCTCCTGTTACAAAAAAAGTATTTTGTAACTGCAAATCCATCATTGTTGATGCTCCACTTCCGGGAGTTAAATAAAATCTATCTATTGCTTTTTCTAAATCAGAGTTTCTAGTCAATAGTGATTGTTGCTTTCCAAAAATAAATTTAAGTTTGTCAACAGCTTCTCTTAAAGTTACAGATCTCAACAATTTAATTTTATACCCTTCATTAAAGCTACCAACCTTATCAACACTTTTAACATTTAATTGCATTTCAATTAAATCAATAATATTTTGCTTTTCACTGTTGTCATAGTTTGTGTGTATGGAAAATATTTGTATTTCATTTTCAATACATAAATCATAAATTTCTTTTTTTGCCAAGTTTTTCATCTCTTCTTCTAAATCAGAAAAAAGAAATGGGTGTCTACTTATAATAAAGTTAGACTTATTTTCAATTGCATAGTGTACAACTTCTCTAGTTACATCAAGACAGACAACAACGTGTTCTACCTCATCTTGACTTTCTAAGTTGTAAACTTCTTCAATTTGTAAACCAACTTTATCTCATTCAGCTGCATTTTTTTGTGGAAATACATCATTTAGATAGTTGATTAAAGCGTTAGCTTTTATTTTATTCATTAATTAGATTTCTCCTTTTTAAAAGTTTACTAATTTCTTTTTTTCTTTTCAAAGTTTGCTTATAGTTTTTATCCTTTTTAGGAATTTGTTGTAGCAATTTGAAAAGTTTCTCTTCTTCTTCTAGTCACTTTTGTAAGAATAGTTTATTTTTTTCATCTTTAATTAGTAATGGCCCAAATAAAATATCATTTCTGTTTTTTATTTTGGTTCCTGCAAATTTATTTATTTTGATGATTTCATAAATAATTTTGTTGTCTTCTACGATAATTTCTTTTTCTACAAAGTATTTTTTGTCCTTTGTTCATTTTCTGATTGGTTCTAAACTTGTATTTGAAGCTATTATATAAGAATAAATATTTTCATTATCTTTCTTTAATATGTCTAAAATAGAAGTTGATCCCATTCCTGCAATGATACAAGAATCAAGTTTAATTTTATTCGGTATCGTTCATTCAATACCATCTGCCAATATTGTTTCAACTTTATCTGCAACACCAAATGATGCAAGATTATTTTTTGCAACATTAAGTGGTCCTAATGCCACATCAGTTGCATATATTTTTTTTGCTTTTCCGTCTTTAGCTAAATAAATTGGAAGGTAAGCATGATCTGTTCCAATATCTGCAACAACTTCACCTTCTGTTATTAAACTTGCTAAAGAAAATAAGCGCGGGGTTAAAAAACTCAAATTAACCTTTAAAGAAATCTCTTAAAGCTTTTGCTTTAGGATTTGATGCAGATGGCTTGAATTTTCTAATTGTCTTAGCCTCAATTTGTCTAATTCTTTCTCTTGTAACTTTTAATTCTTTACCAACTTCTTCTAAAGTTTTTGGTGAATCATATTTAGAAAGATGTAATTGAATCATAGGGTTTTTATATTTTTGAATTTTTTCAATTGATGTATCATAGTGAATATCTAAATCAGCAACTGCTTGTTTTAATTCTTCATAACTATCATCATCACACTCTTGTGCAAGTCTTACTAAAGTTCTTAGTTTAGTTGGTAAGATACCAAATCTCATTCTAACAACTTTTTCTTCTCTTGGAGCAAGTATGTCAGAGAAAACTTCATCGATAACTTCTCTTAAAGCCTCTTTTTCAGCATATTCATCTGGAGATGAAATATCTTTATCTTCAACAAAATCTCCGAAATGAGTATCATCTTCATCACCAAATGGTTTTTCTAAACTAACTGGTTCAATTGACAATTTTTTGATTTCAATAACTTTTTGTGGAGTAATTCCTTTTCCAAAAGTTTTTGCAATTTCTTTTGAAGTAGGTTCTCTACCCAACTCTTGAGTTAATTGTCTTTCAATTCTTGTAAGTTTGTTAATTGTTTCAACCATATGAACCGGAATACGAATTGTTCTTGCTTGGTCAGCAATAGCTCTTGTTATAGCTTGGCGAATTCATCATGTAGCATAAGTTGAAAATTTAAATCCTTTTTTGTAATCAAATTTATCAACAGCTTTCATTAAACCAATGTTTCCTTCTTCAATTAAATCTGCAAAATCCAATCCCCTGTTTAAATGCTTTCTAGCAACAGAAATAACAAGTTTTAAGTTAGAAGTAATTAATTTATCTCTACCTTCTTTTGCAATTTCTGGATCTGAATCTTCTAACATTTTTGCATATTCAACTTCTTCATCTTTAGTTAAGATTTTTGATGAACCAATTTGGTTAAAGTAAGATTTAATAATATCTTGAATTTTTGTTTCATTACTAATTCCACCAACTCTATATTTAACTGGTGTGTTGTTTTCGTTAGCTTTTTTTAAATCTTTTCTTTCTTTATCTCTTTTTCTGAATTCACCTTCAAGTTCATCAGCATCATCATCGTTTTCTTCATCTTCATCTTCGTCTTCATCTTCATCTTCGATAAAGTCATCAGTAAAGTTAACTTCTCTTTTTGCAAGTTCATCAAATAGTATGTTAATTTCTTCCTCATCAATATCTTGGAATTTCTTGAAAATAACTTCTTGAATTTCTTCTTGAGCTATTTCGTTATCGTTTTTATCTAAATAATTTCAAAGGTATTCTTTGAATTCTTCCATTGTTTCAAATTTTTTTAAATTTAATGCCATTATTGTTTTCTCCTTTTTTCGTAAATTTTGTTTCTATCTTTTAATAGTTCTTCGATTTGTTCAGCATAATGAATTTTTAATTCATTATCTTCAATAGAATTCATTTTCTCGTTATAAGTTCTAATTTCATCTTCTATTTTATAAAGTTCAATTATATTGAAGCAGTCTTCCATACCTTTTGAAGTTAATCTATTTTCTATAGAAGAAAAATGTCTATTGTTTATATCAAATATATATTCACAGTAAGCTTCATTTATTTCTCTAATATCATTTGCAATTTGTTCTCAATTGTTACCAACATATTTTTTTGTTTCATATTGTTCTATAACAAAATTAATTATTCTTTTTACTCCAACACTTTCAACTTGATTTATTCTTTTTTTCATTTCTTCTAATAAAGAATCATTTTCTAATATTGTTCATACAAGTGCTGCTTCTGCAAAATGTCTTGCACCTTCTATTTTATATTTTGGTTTTGGTGCTATAGTATTTTTATTAACTGTTTCAAAAATTTCTTCTGGAAAATCCATATCCTGATTTTCTGGTTCAACAAACGAATTCATCATTCTATTAATATAATCTTCGCTCATTTCATAATCTGGATTATTATTTTGAACTACACTTTTTTCTTGATGATTAACTTCAATAATTTTTACATTGCTTTTTGAGCTATTAAAATTATTTTTAATTGTTGCTCTTTCGAGTTTTGTAATTTCAGATAAGTTCATAATTATTGAATCAATTATGCTTTCGTTTCTTTCATATTTCAAAATTGAAATAACTTTTTCAACAAACTCACTTACCTTAATTGAATTTTTTGCATCTAGCTCTTTTGAAAAATATCTAACTGCAAAATCTGCTGGGTGAATTGAATTTTCAATCATTTGATTAATTAAATTCTTTTCACCCGCTTTTACTAATTCATCAGGATCTTTTCCAGATTGGTTCTCAATAATTGTTACATCAATATTCTTTCCTAATAGAAATTGAGAAATCTTTAATGCAGCATTAACTCCCGCTTTATCTCCATCAAGAAATAATTTATATCTTTTAGCAACTCTTGAGAAAAGTTTTGTATGATAATCACTCATACTTGTTCCCATGATAGCTACAGTATTCTTTATATCAATTGATTCTAAACTTATTACATCCATAAAGCCTTCTAGAATTATAATTTCATTTTTAATTCTAGCTTCTTTTTTTGCATGATCAAAGTTATATGCAAGTTGAGATTTTTTAAATATTAAATTCTCACTACTATTTTTATATTTAGGGGAATCTTTCTCATCAATAATTCTTCCTGAAAATCCAATTATATTTCCTTCTTCATCAGTTATTGGAAATATTAATCTATTTTCAAATGCACAATTGTAATCAACACCGCTTTTATAAACTATACCTGACTCAAAAATATTTTCTTTTGAAAAACCAAGTTTTGTTAGATAATCAAACACTTTTACTTTATTTGGACAAAAACCAATTTTAAATCTTTTGATTTCGTTTTCACTTATTTTTCTTGTTTTCAGATATTCTCTTGCCTTAACAGAAAGAGAAGATATTAATAGACCATTAAAAAATTCTGCACAAGCTTTATTTATTTCAAACAAAATACTTTCTTTAGAATTATATTTTGGTTTTTCTTCAAAGTTCTTTAAACCATCAATTTCAATTTTTAAATCTTTTGCAATTAGCGATAGCGCTTTAAAGAAAGTAATATTGTTAAACTCTTGTACAAATGTAATAACATTTCCACCTGTTCCACAAACAAAACATTTAAATATTTTTTTGTCTGGAGAAACATTCATCGAAGGGTCTGAATCATCATGGAAAGGACAAACAGAAACGTAGTTTCTACCTTTTTTTTGAAGATCAATATACTTGCCAATAACATCAACGATGTTGGCTTTACTTAAAACTAAATCAATTTGTTGTTGTGAGATTGCCAAGTTTATACCTCCTTACTTAAATTAGTTTTGTTAATAAATATTCTCTAAGTTTTGATATTTCAATTCTTTCTTGATCCATTGTATCTCTATTTCTTACAGTTACACATCTATCACTTTCAGTATCAAAATCAACAGTAACGCAGAAAGGTGTTCCAATTGCATCTTGTCTTCTGTAACGTTTACCAATATTTCCTGTTTCATCAAAAGTTGCATCAAAGTCTAACAACAATTCTTTGTAAAGTTCATTAGCCTTTTCTTTTTGTTGTTTTTGTAATGGCATAACAGCAACTGAATAAGGTGCAAGTTTGTAAGGTAACTTCATTACAACTCTTTCACCATTATCTAATTGTTCTTCTACATAACTTTGACAGAATATTGCCAACAACAATCTTTCAACTCCAACACTTGGTTCAATAACGTGAGCTAAGTATTTTTCATTTGTTTCAGGATCTAAATAAGTTAGGTCCTGACCTGAGTGATTTTGATGCTGAGTTAAATCAAAATCACTTCTATGAGCAATTCCTCACAATTCTCCTCTTCCAAATGGGAATTCAAATTCTATATCCACAGTTCTTTTCGCATAATGTGCAAGTTCATCTGCTTCATGCTCTCTTATTGAATAATTTTTTGTATCAATAAGTGCAATTTTTTCCAAAAAGAATTTAACTTTATCTAATCAGTATTCAAATCAATCATTTGAATCATTTGGAGAAAAGAAGAACTCTAATTCCATTTGTTCAAACTCTCTTGTTCTAAAAATGAAGTTACCTGGAGTAATTTCATTTCTAAATGATTTCCCAATTTGACCAATTCCGAAAGGTAGTTTTTTTCTTAAAGCTCTTTGTGAATTTTTATATTGAACAAAAATACCTTGAGCTGTTTCTGGTCTTAAATAAACAGTTGAAGCTTCATCTTCAACAACACCTTGATTTGTTTTGAACATTAAAGTAAATTGTCTAATGTTTGTAAAGTCATTTGCATCACATTTAGGACAATTGATGGCATTTTCCTTAATAAATTTTTCAATTTCTTCATTAGATCAACCACCAACATTCATGTCAGCAAATTTTTCTTCAACTAATTTATCAGCTCTAAAGCGTGATTTACACTTTTTACAGTCAATTAAAGGATCATTAAAGTTTCCTAAATGACCAGAAGCTTGTCACACTTTTGGATTTAATATAATTGATGAGTCCAATCCAATGTTATATTCATTTCTTCTAACAAAGAAGTCTCATCATAATTTTTTTAATTTGTTTTTAACTTCAGCACCTAATGGACCATAATCTCACGAATTAGCAAGTCCACCATATATTTCTGAACCTTGAAATACAAATCCTTGTGATTTCAAGTGAGAAATTAGTTTTTCTATTTCTACTTTCATAGTTTTCTCCTAGCAATAAAAAATGCAAACTTTTAGTTTGCATATATCGAGATACTTAGCGATTTTCCTACATTAGTTGGGTGTTGTCAATACACTATAAGTGTTATTTATATTTTTCAGATTCTTTTTCGTTTACACTTAGAGCTACTGTGTCTTTTAAGAGATTGATCGGGCCCATATAAAAACCTAATGTGTTTTCAAAGTGGTCCACAACAATGTTGTGTAGCACTATTAAATCAGTATAATGGTATTTTTGCTCAACACTAAAATAAATTGTCTTTCTATTAATGTTAGTAAAAACTTTAATAAAAGACTCTGGTTGAGGCTTTTCTCCTGGTCATAAACATCTTGCACATAATAATCCGTTTTCTGTATACTCAAATCTAACAATAGGAAATGTTGATTTTTTGCACCTTACACAACCCTTTATTCTAAAAGGTTGAATTGTTTCTTGAATTAAATAAACCAAGAAAAACAAATAATTAAGAAATGCATTTCTATTGTCATTTATATTTTCTAGACAGAATGTAAGCATTTTAAAAATTTTGTAATTATTACTACTAATTTGTTCTATTTGATCTAAAACCTTAAACATTATTGAGCCATAAACATAGTTGTTGTAGTTTTGAGCTATTTTAAAGTATTCTTTTTTAATAACTCCTGTTTTCAACTTGCTTAACTTATCTTCTCTTCTTGCTTTAAAAATTTCAAAGTCACTTAAAGTGAATGTTTGAATTGAATACTTATTTTTTGAATTTGATTTATTAACCCCAGGAGCTATAAAAGATGTTTTACCAAATTGTTTGCTAAATACTTTGACGATTTTTGCATAATCGTCAAAATCAGTTGATTCCATAACTACAGCATTTATTTTTGTTGCTCCCATTTATTTCACCTAATAACTATCTTTATCGTATCCTAATTGTTTAATTAATGAAGCAGATTGTCTTCATTTTTCTTTTGTTTTTACAAATAATTCTAAGTAGAATTTTTTGTCAAATAAAGCTTCTAATTTTTCTCTTGAATGAATTCCAATAGATTTAATTTTAGCTCCTTTATTTCCAATAATAATACCTTTTTGGCTTTGTCTTTCACAAATAATTGAAGCTATAACTTTAATAATATCTTTTTTCTCTTCAAATTTATCAATTAAGATTGCAACTGAGTGAGGTATTTCTTGTTCTGTTTGTAGAAGTATTTCTTCACGAATAACTTCTCTTATCAAGAAGCGTTCAGGTTGATCTGTAAAAGTGTCATCTGGATAAAACTTAATACCAGTTTCTGGCAATTTTCCTTTGATCTCATCTAAAAGTTCTTGAAGATTATTTCCCATCGTAGAAGAAATGGTTAAGACTTTTTCAAACTTAAAGTCTTGTTGTTTTCATTCTTTTATTTTTGTTTCAAGTCTATCTGTTTTTACCAAATCACTTTTAGTAATAACCAAAAATACAGGTACATCCCTTTCTTTTAAAGCATTTAAGATAAATTTATCGTTATCTCCAATGAACTCATCTGCTGGGGCTAAGAATAATATTATATCGACACCTTTTGTAGATGATAATGCAACTTTATTCATGAATCTTCCTAATTCATGTTGCGCTTTGTGAACTCCGGGAGTATCAACAAAAATATATTGAGCATCATCTTGAGTCAATATTCCATTTATTCTGTTTCTAGTTGTTTGTGCTTTATCAGTTACAATAGAAACTTTCTTTTTAAGTAAGGTATTTAATAATGTAGATTTACCTACATTAGGTCTTCCAATAATACTTACAAATCCTGATCTAATTTTTTCCAATTTTCTTTTCTCCTAAATAGTATCTTCTGATTCTTTTATTTTTTCTTCACTATCTCTATCTTCTAGATATTGTTCAAATTCGTCATTTGATTCAAACATATTTAATACAACAGCTTTTATTTCCTCTTTATCTTTTATTGTTCAAGTATAGCGAATTGCCGAATTTAAAGACAGTATTCAAGGTATTAGCATAATTACATATAAGTAAAAGTATCAAAGTTTTGGTTGTCATGCTACATTTTGTACCATATAAAGTCCATAAGCAATGAAACCAAATAAAAATGCTTGGTTTACTCAATAAAAGATTAAGCTTCAATTGTTATAAGGAACAACATATGCAGATAAAAATATTATATATCCCGCAACAAGTATTACATATTTTGCTGCATTAAAATCTGTTCTTGCAAATATATCCATAATATGAAACACACTTGCAGTTAATATTAAAAATCATCCCGTTGAAATCATTAATTTTCTTGCTTTAATTTCGCCAGTTGTAACTCAAGTTTTAAAAATAAATCCATTTTCTCTATCTTCTGTTTTTCTATAACGATCAACTCTCATCCATTCTCTATTTCACATATTAACATCATAAAAAATTGATTTTAATGGTAAGTAAGAAAATACTGCAACAACAATTGCAAATATTCATATTCATTGAGTTCTTAGAACCTCTAACATTTGACCAATATTTTCAAATTTATGTAATAATCCAACTCAATCTAAGACAAACAAGAAACTACCATAGAGTAACGCCTCTGATATATATAAAGTATTAAAGATTGCCGTGAATATTGTTGTGCCCTTGGACATTGTCATGTTTAACATAACAATTAAAACCGCAGACATTATAAATACGTGGTAGATTTGGATTGAAAGAAATGTATTCAAAACATTTATTTGATCTTGATACAATCAAATCCACTCTTCTCCAACCCAACCTGAACCACTGTTCATATGATTTTGAACCATAATTCTTGCATAAAGAAAAAATGCTATTCAAATAGCTTGGATTGGCATTGTGTAAACAACTTTACAACAAGCTCTTAATCTTGAAAGATAATCTCCTTCTGATACCATTTTTACATGTTGAGATTTTAAAAATCTTCTTGTAAAAATTTCTCCAAGTTTACCTTTTATAAGTAAATTTGTCTTCCTCATTGTTTTCACCACCTCTTTTTTAAATAAATTAAGCTCTAAAGAATATATTTATAAGTATTAAAAAAAATCCAGATACTTGCACAGCACAAGATATTCAATAGATTATTTTATAATCTTTTCAAACCTTCTCTTTTTTTGTTAAATTAATTTGCCTAACTTCATCATTAATAACAACTTTTACCTTTTTAAATTCCATTCATTTAGTTAGAACAGAAATTCCAGCTGCACAAATGAATAAAACTCAAATAGACACGAACCCGCTATCTGGTTTTGATGCAGAAGCTTGCATATCAAATAATCAAACCAAAAAGTCTGCATATGACCCACCAAATATTACAATTAAAGTTAAAATTCAAACTCACATTTGTAATCAAGCCTTTTTTAAAACAGCTGAATGAATGTGCTTTTTTGCAAATAATTCATTAAAATACCAAACAACTTCTCTAGAATTATATTCCATAGCACCTCTAAATATAGTTTTTGCATAATCTATATCTGAATAAAGTTTTCTTTTGTTAACACCAGTTAATTTTGATAATTTCAAATCGTATTTAAGTTTTTCAAACAACTTCTCTCCATCAACTCTAGTATGTAATCTTTGATTTAAAACTTTTCTTTGAATACTTGAAAATATCAAAGGAGAGAATATGATAATTGCTAAACCGATAGCTGCAAGAACATCAGTTACAATAGTTTTTACACTTATTATTTCACTGTAAAGCATCTTTATTCTCCTCTTAATCTATAAAATTATATAAAAAAACTAGGCAAAAACCTAGTTTTGTTACATATAATTTTCTTCTATAAATTCATAATAAGCTTTTGATTTGGTTATTCAAAAACTTGTTAAAATTTTAAAACTTTCTCCTTGGACTCACTCTTCATACTGTTTAATTTTAATTTCATCATGTAGTGAATCAGTTATTGGTTCCATTTCCAAAATTTCAAAATGTCTATTTGGGAAAGAAACTATTGGTGAGAAACCTTTATAAATAAGTGTAGTTTGTAAAAAGAATCAACAAAACAGTAGAGAATTTTCTCCAAAAGTAGATTCAACATGACTTTTGTGTAAGAAAATAGAAATTTCCGTTATTATTTCATCTACTGTATTTAATTCTTCCGATCTTTTTATCATTTTACCTAATTTTTCATAAACCAAATTATTTTCATCTTCATTTGTAAATTGATCGTATAAATTACCATCTTTATTTAGCAATAAGTAAATATCTTTAAAATCAGAAACTTTAAGTCCGGGATGGTTTCCATTATTTTCTTCAATAAATTTACCTTTTTCTAAAATAACCCTTCTCATTTCCATTCAAGTATCAGCTAACATTTCAGCATATTTATCAGGTAGTTTTGATACATGATCAAAATCAGAACCAACAATTCTTGTTTCAAGCGAATTAAAAATTTCTGCAAGAGAACATTTCCCATCTAACATCTTCATATAATTAAAAGTATGGTCAGCTCCAGCACAAATTCAAAACTCGTCATTTTTATAGTACTCTTTCATTTTAAACCCCTTATTTTTTATTTTTACTCATATTTTTTTCTATCATTAAAATTAAAATTTTCTACCTTATCCTTAAACATTGTAACTAAAGTTCTAAATTCTGGACATAAAGAGAAATTTTTAGCATTATTTTGTTTTGCAAATTTTAAAATCTCAAAATGTAATTTTCATATCTCTTCAAGTTCTATACCTTCTTGGAATATAGCTGGTCCAAAACCTCTTGATATTAGCGCTGTTTCGACTAATCAAAAGAAAAATCTAAAAGTTATATCCCCTAAACAATTATCCAAAGTTAAATCATAGGCCGCTGCTAATAGATACTCTAAAAGAGAATCAAAAGTTTCTACAATTGTCATTTTTGATATTATTCTTTCAATTTTTGACAAGAATTGCAAACTTTCTTGAGTTTCACCTTCAAACATATAAAGATATTTTTTACTTGGATCCATACAAGAATAAATACCTATAAACTCTTCTAATATTAATGTATCCATCCTACGTGCATATTTTTTTTCAAATGCTTTAATTTTTATTATTATTTCTCTTACAAAATTTCACGCTTTAATATAATTTATTACCACTTCTCCGAAATCATTTGCAATTTCTGGATCTAGATATTCCTTTTCTGCTATTAATTCAAAAATTTCATCCCTAGAAGCTTTGATTTTTAACATATTAAGATACGAACTTATAAAATCCGCACCCTTATCGTTTCAAAAGTCATCATTTCGATAAAACACTATGACACCCCTTAACTAGTTATCTATATTTTTCACTGTAAACGCATAGGGTAAAAAATCTTTTACCTCATATGAACCTACAAATTCATTTATATTGTAAACTCAAATATTTTGATTTTCTAAAAGTAATTCAAAAAGAGTTTGTCTACATGTACCACACGGAGAACCAAAACCACTTGAATCTGTATATAGAGCCACAGTTTCAACATCATTTTTGTTGAACCCCTGTGCTATCAATTGAGTTAACGCACTTCTTTCAGCGCAGATTGTTGGGCTATATGTTGCATTTTCAACATTTACACCCTTAATTTTTTGTCCATCTTTTAAATAAATTATGCAAGAAACTCTGAAATTTGAGTATGGAGCATAAGCTCTTTCTCTCAATTCTTTCAATTCCTCATAAACTTTGTTTTTATCTAAATTCATAATTTGCACCTTATCCAATTCTTATTATTGAGCAACTAACCCAAAATAGGCTAATATTGCTGGAATATATATCAAGAATCCAATCACAACAGACAGCAGCGCATTAATTATGCTTGCGGCTGCACAAATATCTTTGATTTTCTTGGCCTGAATGTTATATTCAAAACTTAATAAATCAACAAAGTTTTCAACTGAAGTATTAACAAATTCAAAACCAGTTAAAACCCCAATAGTCAGAATAACTATGGCTCATTCAGTTGTGGATAAACCTACCCATATACCCAAACCAATTGCTAATATAACAACAATTAAGTAGACAATTAAAGTTGATTCTTCTTTAAATGCTGTAAAAATACCTCTTGCTGCATTAGCAAATTTATTTTTTACACGAATACCAACCTTATTTTTCTTCTTAACGTCGCTTTTTTTCGCCATTTTCTTGCACCTTATTTCTGCTCTTTTATTATATTTAATAAAAGTTAAAATTGCAATACATAAAAAAATACCTTATTAAGGCATTGTGTAAAATATGTTTTGTTTTTCTAAAATCAAATCTGTTAAACCAAACATTTCATCAGCTTCTTTTTGATTATTTTCATGATCATAGCCAAGTATATGAAGCAATCCATGAATAAATAATCAAGCCATTTCTTCTTTGATTGAATGATTATATTTTTCAGCTTTATTTTTAGCTTCTTCAAAAGTTATAAAAATATCTCCGATTTCTTTAAACTCTAATTGACTATATATCCCAAAATCATCATCTATAGGAAAAGAAATAACATCTCCAACATAGTCTTTTTTTCTATATTCATTGTTTATTTCTCTTGATCTTTTTGAGTCAATAAAATTAACCGATAGACTTAATGATTGTTCTATTTTCATCACCTCTTTTGCAGAATTTAATAAAATAGAATAAAGCTCTTCATATTCTTTTAAGTTTTCATTTGTTTCATAATTAAATTCTAAAGAATCTTTCATAGAAATTCTCCTATTATCTAAAAAATATTTGATAGTAAATAAGATAATAAAGATATCTTTTCACCATATATTAGAACATTATTTGAAGGATACTTAACACTTCCAATATTATTAACTTTAATTTTTATTAAAGAGTTTGAATATTCAAGTTTTGAAGAATCAACAAACATATTTCCTTGATTTGTTTCTAAAATTATATAATCAATTAGACTTATATTCAAATTTTTATTGCTTAATAGATACAAATCTCTAATGATATCACCTTGACCATCAATATACTCTTGAATATAAATTGAACCAGAAAATATTTGTTGCTTTTGAATTAATAGAAGAATAATAAGAACAAAAACAATTATAAATAACATTAAATATAATGTTCTAATATCTTTTTTCATTAAAGTACCTCAACTTTCTTTTCAAAAAAGTTAGCATATGCTATATCATGATCACACATTATGATTAATGAGTTTTTTTTATAATTTATAAAAGCTTTAAACAAAAAATATGCAGTATGTTTATCAACATTACTTAATGGTTCATCTATTAAATATAATTCTTTATTTGTAAAAAACAAACTAATAAAGTTAACTATTTGTCTTTGCCCTTTACTTAGGTTTGAAGCATTATCAAATATTTCCTTGTCCAAACTTATATTGTTTCTATCTAAAATTTCTAATAAATGAAGTTTCTTTAAAATATCCAGATCAACTTTATTTTTGAACTGTTGAATATTTTTTCAAACACTTCCATTGAACAAATAATCGTATTGTCCTAAGTAAATTGATTTCTCTAAATAACTTTTATTTTCTACTTCTTTTAAATTATGCTTTTCATTTATAATTATTTCTCCCTCATATGATTTGAAGTTTCCTGAAAGTAATTTTAATAAAGTTGTTTTTCCACTACCACTTTTACCATGTACAAAGGTACTTTTATTAAAAGTAAAACTAAAATCTTTCAACAAGCAATTATCACTTTTATATTTATAAATGTTTTTAGCTTCTATTTTATCTATTGAACTTATTGATACAACACTATCATTTTTTCTATCTTCAAAAATAAATTTTAATGATCTATCTGCTATAAAAATCTCTTGTAGCTCTAATATAAAATTGGTTATGTTAGAAAAGAAATTGTTTATATAGTTGCTAAGTGATGTATAAAATAATAAATCTGCAACACTAAATTTATTATCATTTATATAGATAACAGATATATAAAAAATTAGGTAAAAAAATAATTTACTTACTAAATCGAAAGTCATTTCACTTTTGTTATTTAAATTAAATAAATTGTTATTGACTTCAATGTTTTCTTTATATGTTTTATGATTTGAATATTTAGTTTCCTCTTCTATACCCTTATATTTTATTTCTTCAAAGCCATCAATGATTTGTCTGTAATTTAATGAGAATTCTAAAATCTTTCTTTCTTTTCTCATCTTAAGCTCTTTCATCAAATAAAATAAACCAACAGATATAGTTATAGAAATAAGATTTTGAACCAAAACCAAAGAAAGAATAAATGGAGATATCAGTAATAAAAATATTGAAGACATTAAAAATAATATTGTACCCAAAGGAATGCTTATTGTAGTTTGCGTTATAAATTCACTCATGATATTTATATAAGTTAACTTTTTAATTCATTCTTCCTTTGAGAAAGAATTAAATTTTTCAATGTCTAATTTTAATAACTTATTTTTATAAAGATTATATATATTTTGACTAATTTTACTTTTTATTCTATAAATAATTTTATTCATAGAATAATTTATAGAAATTTGAATAGCAAATATTGATATAAAGGTTATGAAAATAATTTTCATTAATCTGCTATCTTTTATATTTATGTTATCCATATATATTTTTATAAAGTTATTACTTATTAGAAATAATATATTTAGTAAAAATGAAATTGAAAATATTAGTAAAACTTCTTTTTTAAATATTTTAATAAATGTAAACCAATTAAAAATACCTTTAGTTTTAAATTCTAGTTTTTGAATAGATTTAGTTGTTGAAAGATATCCTTGATATATCTTTTCCAAATTATTTAAAGAAATTCATTTTAAGTCATCGCAATTTGGATCTGCAATTAAAAACATATCCTTATTTCTTTTGTAAGCTACTATAAAGTGTTCTTGATTATTTTTATTTACCACATTTAAAACTATTGGGTTAGTAATTTCAATTTGGCACAATTCCTTAAAATTACAAGAATAAGAAACGAACTCAACTTTATATTTAAATAGCAATGACTCAATATCATATAAACTAAGCATTTCATCTCCCAAAGAGTTATCAAATTTTATTTCTTCAATACCAAAATTTTTATTTTGATAATAATTAATCAACATAGTTGAAACCGCTATGCCACAATCATTTTCTTCTCTTTGTTTTAAAAATTTATAACTCATTTGATCACCATTTAACTAATCGACACAAAAAAAAGTTAAATTAAAATTTAACTGCAAATCTTATAAAATCGATTTCGTCTCATTTCAATTTAACTTTTTTAGGTCTACCTTTGATAAAGAAATTGAATAAAAATTCTTCATCTTTAAATTCGCTTAAATTTCCTGAAAATTCATTAAATGTTTCAATTGGTTCTTTTACTTTTAAGAAGAAATAACTACCAACATTGTTTTTTAGAACTTCTTTAGTTTTAACAATCCTTTCGGCTCCAGCACTTGCAACTTCAAGAATGTATGGTTCTTTTAATTCTGAAATATCATCTAAGAATTCTGAAAGATTTTCATTTGCTTTAATTAATAAATCAAAGTCCATATTTTTTTTAGTTTCATCTTTATTTTCAACCAAAACTTGTAGGACAGTTGATTCGAAGTCATTTACTATATTTAATTCATATAGCAAAAAATCACACTTATTAAGAATATCTTTTATATTATCTAAATATTTACTTTTTACAATTTCTAATGACATAGTTACCTCTTTTATATAATTATTTTATATCATTTTAGCCTATAAATAAAAAAGATAATGATTTTCATTTTAGAAATTAAATGAAAGCTGTTCATCATCTTTTAAGTTATCTGTAATTTTCAATTTTGCAAAAATTTCAATTTGTGTTTGAGTAACTTGAGTTCTTTGCTTTAGATCATTTACACTATTGATTTGTCTCTCTTGACGAGCGTTAACAATAGAATTTGCCACCGCTTCTCCAAGTGAGTCAATAACGTTGAATGGAGGTATTAAAACTTTTTTATCTTCTTCTTTGAAGATAACAAATTTATTTCCTTCAGAGATATTAAAGTTAATATTTCTGATTTCAACTCCCCTTGCAAACATCTCCAATAAAACCTCATAAACAGTAATTAAACCATTTTCCTTTGCAGTAACTGGTAACTTATTATTTTGTCTATGTTTAATATCATCAATAGCTGCTTTAACTGCTTCTTTTCCTTTTAGAGCAGTTTCTAAATCAAAGAAGTCAGCTCTAGTTGAAAATCAAGTTGCATAATATTCTTCTGGATAATAAATTTTGTATCAAGCAACTCTATATGCCATTAAAACATACGCTGTTGCATGCGCTTTTGGAAACATATATTTTATTTTCAAACAACTGTTAATGTATCATTCAGGGACATTATTTTCCTTCATAAGAGCAATTCACTCTTTTGATAACCCTTTTCCTTTTCTTACACTTTCCATAATGTTGAAAGCATTTGAAGGATCCATTCCCATAGACATTAAGTAAACCATAATATCATCACGACAACCAATAACTGATGAAATATTTGCAATACCATCTTTAATTAAAGATTGTGCATTACCAACATATACGTCAGTACCATGACTTAATCCAGAAATTTGAACTAAGTCTGCAAATGTTTTTGGTTGTGTTTCTTTTAACATGTTTCGAACAAATTGAGTTCCAAATTCTGGAAGACCAATTGCTCCAGTTGTTTCTCCTAGAATTTCTTGTGAATCAATTTTTAATGCAGAAAGTTCTGAGAACAACGAATAAACTGCTTTATCATCTGTAGGAACTTTAATTGGATCAAATCCTGTCAAATCATAAAGCATTCTTAAAGCGGTTGGATCTACGTGGCCCAATATATCCATCTTTAATAAGTTATCGTGAATTGAATGGAAATCGAAGTGAGTTGTTTTTCAATCACTTGTTTCATCATCTGCAGGATAGTTAACTGGGGTAAAGTCTTCTATGTCGTATTCTTTTGGAAGAATGATAATTCCCCCTGGGTGTTGTCCAGTTGTTCTTTTAACTCCCGTAGAAAGAGATGATAATCTTTCAACTTCAGCTTTTCTTATTAAATCTAAATTCATATTTTGTTTTTCAAAATATCCCATTGTAAATCCATAAGCTGTTTTTTCAGCAACTGTTGAAATTGTTCCAGCTCTAAATACATTGTTCTCTCCAAATATTTCTTTTGTAAAGTTGTGAGCTATTGGTTGATATTCTCCTGAGAAATTTAAATCTATATCAGGAACTTTATCCCCATCAAAACCTAAAAATGTTTCAAAGGGAATATCATGTCCATCACCTATTAACTTTGTATTACAATTTGGACAATTTTTCTCTGGTAAGTCATAGCCACATTTATATTCTTCTGGCGTTTCAAAATCAGAATATTTACACTCAGCACATCTATAGTGAGCCTTAAGTGGATTAACTTCTGTAATTAAAGAAGTTGTTGCCACAAATGAACTTCCAACAGATCCACGACTTCCAACTAGATAACCATCATCATTTGATTTTTTAACTAACAAGTGACTAATTCAATAAACAACTGCAAAACCATGTTTTATAATTGAAGCTAATTCTTTTTCTAAACGAGCTTCAACTATTTGTGGAAGTTTTTCTCCATAAAGAAGTTTTGCATTTTTATAACATTCATCTGTTAAAAGTTTATCAACATTATCAATGTTGGGAGGATACGAACCTGACTTAATTGGTGTTACATCTAAATCAATCATGTCAGAAATTAATTTTGGATTTTCTATTACAATTTCATTTATTAATTCACTATCTTCCAACCACTTAAATTCTTCTAACATTTCATTTGTAGTTCTTAAATGTTGATCTGGATTATCTTTTACTCTTTGTTTGAAGTCGTAAAGTGGATGGTATGCTCCACCAAGTCCTTTTGTGTTTATATAAATATCTCTAATTTTTTTAATTTCTGGTTCAACATAGTGGGCATCACTTGTTGCTACAATTTTTTTACCAAATTTATTTGCAACTTCAATTATTTTTCTAATTAAATTTTTTAGTTCGTCCATTGTTAAATCTTCTGTTTGAATTAATTTCTTATATACACTTAGAGGTTGAATTTCTATGTAGTCAAATTTAAGAATAGCTTCTTCTAACATTTCAAAAGTTCCAGTTCTTGCATATTCAAAAACCATACCATTAACACAACCACTACCAATTAAAATATTATTCTTTTCTCTCATTTCTAAAAGTTTAGATTCAAATATTTTTGGAGATCCTAAAAAGTTTTCTGTGTGAGAATAAGAAATTAGTTTGTAAAGATCTTTTAGTCCTTGTTGATTTTTTGCAAGAACATTTACATGAAAACCTCTAGATCTTCTAAAGTTTTCATTTTCATATTTATCTTTATTAAATTTATTTCAATCAGAATCAACATCAATAGGAATAATTTTTTTAGCTTCACTTCACATATGTTCATACATGTTTGTAAGTACTTCAGCATCATAATCAGCACGGTGAGCAATTTTTTCATCATATAAAATTTGATATGCTTTAGCAACAGTTCCTAATCTGTGATTCTTTAATTTAGGTTGCAACACCCTTCCAAGAGATAAAGTATCAATTACAGTGTTTGTTAATTCACCATAACCAAGTTTCTTTGCATAAGACTGTAAAAAGTTAAAGTCGAAGTTTGCGTTGTGAGCAATTAAAATACCGTCTTGAATTATTTCCATTATTTGTTTAAATTCAATTTCAATTGAATTTTTATCTTCTAACATCTCATTTGTAATATGAGTAAGTTCTGTTGTAAATTTTTTTAGAGGTTTAGATGGTTTGATAAGAATATCATATTTCTTTGAAGTACCTTTTGCATAATCATATACATTCGCACCAAATTCAATTATTTCATCATGCTCTGGAGATAAACCAGTTGTTTCTAAGTCAAAAACTACAAATTTAGCTTCTCTAAGTTTTTGTTCTTTTGGATTTTTTACAAGTCAAACTTCATCTTGCAACATTACAAGTTCACTACCATAAATTAATTTAAGTTTATTTTCTGGTTCAACACCTTTGTTTACATTTGAAATCGCATAGTAAGCTTCAGGGAAAGCTTGTACATTTAAGTGATCTGTAATTGCAATTGAGTCTCAACCAAATCTTTTTGCAGCTTCAATATATTCTTTTGCAGTACTTACACCATCCATTACAGACATTTTTGTGTGAGTATGTAGTTCAATCCTCTTAACTTTTGCTTCATCTTTTCTATAAACTTTTTTAGATTCAATTTTCTTGTATTTATTTATATAAAAAATATAACTCTTATCAAATGCAGAAAAATTAAAGTTACCATTAAAAGAAACTCAATCACCTTTTCTTATTATTTGATTTTCAAAACCAACAAAACTTTCTTTTGTTTCTTCTGTTATTTCATCAAAGAAAGTGGGATCATTATTTCTTTGAAAGAAAATACAACTTACAGATGATGTTCCATCTGAAATTGCAATATTATAAATATTTCTTCCAGTTTTTGATTGACGAATGCTTTTTGAAATAACTTCACCATGTATTGTTACATTTTGTGCATCTTCTTCTAAGTCTAAGATTTTTTCATAAGTTGGATTATTTAATAGATCATCATTTGATCTATATTTAGGTTTCATTGTTGGAGACTTTACTTTATCTTCTACAAATTCTTTTTGAGCAGTTGGCACATATTGAGAAGCTTTTTGATATTGTTCTCTGATTGATTCTAAAACATCAGTTTCAAGATTTTCTTTTACTCTAATTTCTAAATCAACATTTCTAAAACCGTATTTTAATAACTTGTTTTTATAATAATCTTTATGATCTTCTAAAAGAATTTTTTCAGTTTCATTTGAAACATTAAAGAAAACCATTCTGTGGTCATTAAAGTAATCAACAGTTGAAGGTGAAAGTATTTTAATAGTTCCTGTTTTAACTTCAGCCTTTTGATCTTTCACATATTCAATATGTTCTCAAATTAATTCTTTTGAATAATTTTCATTTTCAACTTCCAAGTTTAACTTTGTAGGAACAAGTGTGTTTGTAGTTAAACTAGTTTCTACTTTATGTAATAAATGAATGGGTAAGAAGTCCTTAATTTTAATAAATACTCTTAATTTATTTGTGCTTTCACTAAATTCAGCTTCTTTATAAAAGTGAGCTTGATCAAAATAAACTTCTTCTGATTCTTCTAAAAAAACATTAAGTTTTTCAAACATTTCTTTAACTTCTCTGTTCATTTTGTCTACCCCTTTTTTTATTTCCTATTAGATTATAAAATCTTTTAATGTAATTATTACAAATAATAATAAAAATAAAATAGCACCAGCAGTATTTACAATTACTTTGTATTTTGTTGGTAATTCTTTTCTTATTATCATTTCTATAAAGTTTTCCAATAATCTATACCCATCTAATGGTGGTATAAATATTAGATTTAATATGAATAAGTTAGCACTAATTGTAGCAACATAAATAAAGAATTGATCTGCACTTTCTAGTAAGTTAGCAGTTTGTTTTGCAACACCAACTGGACCAACCAAGTTTGACAAATTACCAGTAAAAACATTGCCAATGGCTTCAAGAATTGATAATGATGCTTTGAAAGTTTCTCCTCAACCAGCACCATAAGCTTTTAATGTGGTTTCATATAATCTATTTGGTGAAGAAATACCAATTGATTGTCCATATTCTATATCGTGTTTTTCTGTAATTTTTGCATCTGTCAAAGCATATCCACTATACTTATCGACTTGTTTGTATGCAAATTGTATTTTTACATTTTCTTCATTTTTCGATAATCCCAAATTATCTATAAAACTATATACTGTTGTTTTGTAATCAACTGCTTTTTGATTATTTAAATCATTTATTTTTGGATCACATTTTGTTTCTTCTAATGAGTTTGTATTGCAAATATTATCAAATAAGATTTTTTCATTAGAAGTCATTTTTCAACCTCAAATAACATAATCTTGTCCAATATAATTAATGTCTAATTTATTTTCATTTTCCCTAATAGCTTTTGCTGCAATTCCGTCTTGACTATAATTCGCTCCAAAATAAGTCATATCATTTCTTTTTTCTCCAATTGCTGCAAAAATAGTTGTAAATAATAATAATGCTACAATCAAGTTCATTAATGGACCAGCTAAAATAAAGAACATTTTCTTTCATCTTGCAATATAGTCTAATTTTCTTTCATTTGGAACTTCTTCATCTTCTCTATCGCTTGGTGGATCTGATTTATCTGAAGCAATAGAACAATAACCTCCCAAAGGAAGCATTCTAATTGAAACTCAAGTTTCTTTTCCTTTAAATACAAATAATCTTGGACCAAATCCAATTGAAAATTCATATACATAAGCTTTGGCTATTTTTGCAACAACAAGATGTCCAACTTCATGAATAGTTATTAGCAATAGCATGACAATTATTCCAACAAAAAAAGCTAATACAATCATTCCGCTGCTAACTTCACTCATATTTTTATCCTCCAATTTTTAATATAGTAATATTTCTAATTTCTTTATCAAATTCTAGTATATCTCTATAGGTTTTTAATTCTTTATTTTCACAACTTTCAAAAATTTCTTCTACAATTTCTGTTATTTGTCAAAATTCTAATCTTGATTGCAAGAAATAATCTACACAAACTTCATTTGCAGCATTTAATGCTATTGATTTTGAATTATTGTAATCAATACATTGTAATGCTCATTTAATAGGTTTGAACCTTTCTTGATTTATTTCTTTTAACTCTAAAGTAATTAAATCATTAAAATTCATTTCTTTTTGTTTAGGATATGAAAATCTTTTTGGAAAATGTAAAAAATAATTTATCACTTGTTTCATGTCAGGCACTGATAATTGAGCTTTAATACTACCATCATCAAATCCGACCATTGAATGAATAATTGATTGAGGATGTAATAGAGTTTTAATATTCTTAATGTTAAATAAATGATAAGCTTCTAATATTTCAAATGCTTTATTAAACATTGTAGAACTATCAATAGTTATTTTTGACCCCATATCTCAATTAGGGTGTTTTAAAGCATCTTCTAATTTAACTTTTTTAGTCTCTTCTAAACTTATGTTTTTAAAACTTCCCCCAGAAGCAGTTATAAATAAAGTGTTTGCTTTATTTTCAACTTCTAAGCATTGAAAAATTGCACAATGTTCTGAATCTATTGGATAGATTTTAGATTCACTTGTTTTTAGCATACTATTTATTAACTTACCAGCTGTTACAAAAGATTCTTTATTAGCATTTAATATTATTAAGTTATTTTCAATTGCCTTTAAAGTTACTTGCAAACCATAAAAACCACTTAAAGCATTAATTACATGAGTTTCATTTTGACCAAATAAATCTAAAATATCGTCATTTATAAATTCAACATTTGGATACTTTATTTTTAATTGGCTCAATTCTTTTGTAGAATATATTTTTTTTAAATTTGGAAATGAAAGCAAAAAAGATTCAACTTGTGAATCATTTTTTCCTACACTAAGTGCTATTAAGTTATATTTATCTTTGTTTTCATTCAACAATTCAATACATTGTTGTCCGATATTACCTGAAGCACCAAATAGTATTATATTTTTCATATTAAATAAATGAAGTTACTCAAACAAAGATAAATAATATGAATAGAGAGAATAGAATTGAATCCATTCTATCTAATGCTCCACCGTGACCTGGTATTAAATTAGAATAATCTTTAACATTTACTCTTCTTTTTACTCAAGAGAATAATAAATCACCAAATAATCCTATTATTGGGAAAATTAATGCAAGTAGTATATAAATTATTACTTCTAAAGCAACGCTTTTACCTCTTAATGCAATCATCACTTCTTTTAACGGCATAAAGTTTTCTAATATTCCTACACTTCTAAAGATCATTACATACACAATACCAAATATAGCTGCAATACTTAAACCAATTAATGCACCTTCTCAAGTTTTTTTAGGACTGATGTTTGGACATAATTTAGTTTTTCCAAATCTCATACCACCAATATATTGGAATGAATCACTCAATATTATCATTACCCAAATTCAAAGAATTGTATTGAATGAGAATCTTGCTGTTTGATCAGAACTACTAGTCAATGTTAATGAAACTATTGAAAAACCTTTAAGAGCAAAAACTATAAGCATTGTCATTCCAAAGTTAATTAATGTATTTTTTCAATCAATTGATTTTTCAATAATTGAAATAACCATTAAAACTAAAAAGTAACAAGTAATTATAATAGGCATTTGTCATGACTCTAGTCATTTATCCATATTTATATGAATATAAAATGAGAAATTTGTTAAATCTTTGTTAACTGGGTATAGATAAACAAATACCGCTGCAACTATTATTATTAATTGGTAATATCATTTTTTAAACCCAAGTGTTTTGTTCATTTCAAAAACACAAAGTCCTGTTAATCCAGCAGTTAATGCTATTGAAAAGTATGAAGCCAATTCTGCATGTGGTACACCATTTTTTAAAAGAGAATTATAAGCAGCACCAGATCCAATGAATCCTAAAAGTAAAACTAATAAAACTAAAGTAGAAAAAACTCTTGTTCTGAAATTTCTTTTTGCAGAGTCAAGTTTAAAACGGTTTTGTCCTATATCGTCTCCAATTTCAGGAGCAACTTCAACAGTATCAGTTATTTCAAAGTCTTTGTCATTAGTTTTCATCTTTTATACCTCCAAATCTTCTATCTCTATTATTATAGTATTCTATTGCTAACTTTAAATTATTTTCTTTAAAGTCTGGTCAATATGTATCTATGAAATACAATTCAGCATAAGCTAATTGTAATAACATAAAATTACTTAATCTTTTTTCTCCACCAGTTCTTACAAGTAAGTCTACTTGTGGAGATTCTTTTGTGTAAAGGTTATCTAAAACATTTTCAATAGTAACTTCATTTAAATCAATTTTTTTACTATTAATATCATTAAACACTATTTTAAGAGAAGTTTCCACCTCTTCAAATGCGCCATAATCAAGAGCTATATTAACTATTACTTGATCACAATCTTTTGTATTTTTTTCAATTTCTTCAAGAGATTCTTTTGTTTTTAAAGGAACTCTAGTTCGTCTCCCTGCTCAAACAACTCTAATTCCTTCTTTAATGTACTTTTCTTGTTCTTTTTTTGAGAATATTTCTCCTGGAAAATCCATTAAGTACTTAACTTCATCTTTAGGTCTATTTCAATTTTCTGTTGAAAAACAAAACATTGTTAAATGCTTTATTCCTTCTTTTTTACAAAATAAAATAGTTGGTCAAATATTTTCCATACCTATTTTATGTCCATAAGTTCTTGGCTTATTTCTCTTTTTGGCTCATCTTCCATTACCATCAAGAATAAAAGCTATGTGTTCTAAACTTTTAATACAGATCCCTCTTTTTTATTTAACTGTTTGTAGTTCTCTAAATGGTGTTGTTAAATATTCATAGCCATCTTTTGTAACTAAAATGTCATCTTCAATTCTAACTCCACCAACTGTTGGTATGTAAATTCCTGGTTCAACTGTAACACACATTCCTTCTTGTAATGTTTTGTTTCCAGCTACAGAGTTGTATGGTTCTTCGTGAATTTCTATCCCTAAGCCATGACCAGTTCCATGAGTAAAGTATTTTCCATAACCTTTACTTTCAATGTAGTCATAACAAATTTTATGGACTTCATTTCCTTTAATTTCTGGCCTTACACTTTCAATACCTAATTGTTGTGATTGATATACAACTTCGTAAATTTCTTTTAATTTTTCATTATCAGTGTTTCCAATCGCAAATGTTCTTGTTTGATCTGAACAATAACCATTATAGTAACAACCCATATCTAAGGTTACAAAGTCACCT
Organism: Spiroplasma monobiae MQ-1; assembly: GCF_002865545.1. Lineage (NCBI taxonomy): Bacteria > Bacillati > Mycoplasmatota > Mollicutes > Entomoplasmatales > Spiroplasmataceae > Spiroplasma > Spiroplasma monobiae. The sequence goes on from NZ_CP025543.1 coordinate 625,975, forward strand.
ACTTCAATTTTTTTATCAGTTGGAACAGCATGAGGCATACTTCCATTTTCTCCGCTAGCAACAATTGTGTCAAAACTTAACTTTTCAGCTCCATTTTTTAAGAAAGAATCACTTACAAATCTTGCAAGTTCTTTTTCTGTCATTCCTGGTTTAACAAAATCTAATACTTCTAAGAAAACTTTGTGAGTAATATCACAAGCTTTTCTAATTTGTTCGATTTCTCATTGATCTTTTACCATTCTGATAGCTTCAAAGTTATAAGCTAATATTTCAGCATTTAATTTTTCTTCAAAAACTTGAGCATCTTTTACAAATACTCAATCACTTTCAAATACTACTTTTTTAATATTATTATTTGCAATTTCGTTATTTATTAATTCAAATAGTTTACCGAACTCTACAATTTCATCAATGTTTGTTAGTAACTTAGAGTTTCTAGCAGCAGTAATATATCTGCCATCAACAAATAGATAGGATTTATCTTTTGTATATAAAACATAACCTAAAGATGAGTGAAATCTTGAAAATCAGTATCTATTTTGTGGTGAATGAAGCAATATTGCATCTGCTTTTACTTCTTCTAAAACTTTATTTAATAAATTCTTTTTCATATTTTATTGACTCCTATATAGTTTATACATAAAAAAAGGAATAAAAAACCTCATAAAAGTATTTTATTTCCCTTATTTTTTTTGTTTGTGAACTTGATGTGAATTACATTTAAAACAGTGTTTTTTAACTTCGATTTTTTCTTTTCTTTTATCGTTTTTTGCTATGTAATTTTCTTCTTTACAAGTTGTGCAACGCAAGATAACTCCTTCACGCATACTTTTAAGCCTCCTTGATAATCATTTAAGATATTAAGCAAATTAATAATACCAAAAAATAATGTTAATTGTTTATTTTTTGACAGAAAATGTAAATATTTTTAAAAAACTATAAAATTATATTAATTATAGGTTATTATCTATATAGATAGTTATCAATATAGATAAATATCTCAAGGAGGAAGAATATGAAAAACATCTCAAATGCATGCAATAACAATGAATGTACTTGTGAAAACTGTACATGTGACAATTGTACTTGTAATAAATAAAAATAGAGCATAAAAGCTCTATTTTTATTTATTACAATTATTACACTTAAGTATTCCTTTTTCCATCTGTATTTCTGAAGTAAAATCTTTTAACTCAGCTATTGTTTCCAAATTTAAATTATATATTTTAGAGTTCTTATCTTTTGTAGAAGTTATAAGACCAACTTGTTCTAACATTTTCATGTGATAACTTAAAGTCGGTTGGCTTATATTTAAATTATCTAGTATATTTTGTGCACATTTATTGCACCCACAATCGCAAATTACATTTATTATCTTAAGACGAGTTGGATCACCAAGTGTCTTAAATATTTCTGCAAATCTTATGTATTTTTTTTCCATGTCCATCCTTTTTGGTTTTTAACCTTTAAAAATTATAACAATTTTATCTTAAATAATTTTTATTGTTATTTTTTTGAAATAAAAAAAGTAATAGTTAAATTAAATGTGTAAAATAATAATAGTTATATTAGGAGTGATTAGAGTGAGAAAATTACTTAGTGTAATTTCAGCCACAGCACTAGTTGGAACAGCAGCTATGAATGTTGTTTCATGTAGTTCAAATGCATATTATAAAGAATTTAAAGGATGAATAGACAATAAAGAGTCTTTCCTTTTATATATAGGAGCAGATGATTGTGATCATTGCAAAAATTTTGAAAGCACAATAGAATCAGAAAAAGATTATTTTAACGATAAAATAGATCAGTTAAATGCAAATTATGAAACAATTGCAGTTACAAAACATGGTAAATCAGATGAAAATTCATTAACAAATTATGGTCAATATCTAAATAATAAAGTCGATTATAGATACTTTAAAACTGCAGAAAAAGAAAATAATTTTAATGAAAAATGAAGCAAAAACATTTTAGATTGAATGATAGAAGAAGTTACAGAAATTATCAAACAAGAGATACTTCGTGTTACACCAGATTTTTCTGAAAAAATAGCTTACAATTTAGCAAAAAATTCTACAAAAACATATTTCAATAACAATAAAGGAACACCGATGTTCTTATTAGTAAGAAATGGTAAATTAGTTGGTTGACAAGCTGGTTTTGTTGAAGATACTCAAAAATGAGATAAAATAGCTATTGATAAATGATTTGAACCTTTAAATAAAATTTTTATGGAAGAAAACCAAGAAGCTGAAATAGTGAAATTAATTCGTAATGGACAAACAGAAAAAGAAGAAGAACCAGAAATTGTTGATCCAGAAATTGTTGATCCAGAAATTGAAGAAGTGTTAAATTACTCACTAAAAAATCAAGAAATTTTGTTAAGTTATCTTTTAAATAAATAAAAACTAGTTTTTAAACTAGTTTTTATTTTGTCTAAATTGAGTATAAAAAAAGCACCAATCAGTGCTGTTTAATAATTTTTCTAAATGGTCCCCAGGGCCGGAATTGAACCGGCACGACCGATAAAAGTCGCTGGATTTTAAGTCCAGTGCGTCTACCTATTCCGCCACCTGGGGTTAAAATATAAAAAAATGGTGTCCCGTATAAGACTTGAACTTATGACCCACTGGTTAAAAGCCAGTTGCTCTACCGACTGAGCTAACGAGACGAAAATAAATGGCTGGGCTAGCAGGATTCGAACCGGCGCATGAGGGAGTCAAAGTCCCTTGCCTTACCGCTTGGCTATAGCCCAATTACTGGTGGGGAGTGACGGATTCGAACCGCCGAACCGTAAGGAGATGGTTTACAGCCACCCGCGTTTAGCCACTTCGCTAACTCCCCTTATGTAAAAATGTGGTGCTGACTAAAGGACTCGAACCTTCGACCTATTGATTACTAGTCAATTGCTCTACCAACTGAGCTAAGTCAGCGTGTATCCTTTTCTTCTAAAAGTAAGAACCTTTTCAATTATACAAAAAAAGACTAGATAAAGTCAATATTTTTTTTAATATTTTTAAATTAATTAGTTAAATTGGGATAAAAAATAGCTTACAAAGCTATTTTTTGTTTTAACTAAATTTTATGTTTGAAACTCCCATTCTAGCTTCAGCTCTTGCTCATTGTGCGTTTCAAGCAGTTGATCAAGAATAAGTATTAACAGTTGCTCTAATTTCAAGTTTGAAATCATTTAATCAATTAACTGTAAGTGTTCCATAAGCTCTTTCTTGATTTACATTTTTATATAATAAATCAAAAGTACTAATAGAAGTATTTTCATTTAAATTGATTCTTTGATATCTAGGTTTATAATGACTTTTATCTTTATAAGTTTCTGCAGTTTTATCTACAGTTGGATGATCTTTATCGACAACATAATCAAATCTACCCATACCTTGTGCGTAATAATTTGTTGTTAATGTATAATCCATATAACTATAACTTTTTAAAAACTCTGTTTTTCCTAAATCAATATCAATAATAGTAGCCGCTGTTTTTTGAGATGTCTGTTCTGAATTGTAAGCATCAGTTCTTGCAGGATCTGTTTCTATATCTCCAATATTTGCAAAAACATCATTGAATGTAATCATAACAGAACCCTGATATTTTGAATTGGCAGAAGCTCTTAATACAGCTTTTTCATAACTAAGACTTTCAACATAGAAATCTTCTTTATCAATTTCATGACCATTAATTGATACGACAGCCTCAACAATTGCATCTTCATTTAATTTTTGAACTTTTCCAATATCACTGTTTTTAATTACTGTAGACAAGTGAGGCTTTTGAACTTTTGATTCATAGGTGAATTCCAAATCCTCAACAATTAAATATCCCTCAAAAGCGTTATCATCCCCCATGTACATCATTCATAAATCATCAACCACTTTTTCGCCTTCATTTTTAGGAAATTGTGGCAGCACAACAAATCAATCATCATAGTTCTTTTTAGTTGATTTAATAATTTGAGGTAATATTTTATTCTTTTTGTTAACAAGTGTTAATTCCTGTAGAATAAGCGATAACATGGCCTCTTCATCTTCTAATTTATCAGAGTGTTTTGAAACGTTTATTGAAGTAGTTTCTAATTCAACATCATTAAGATCCATAGTTGCATATTCAGAATTATTTTTCATATATATATCTGAATTAAACTCATCAATTATTACTTTAGAGTTGCTTTCTACAAAATTTATGATTGGAGATATTGAAGTCACACCAAAACTTAAAACACCAATCATAGATAATAATTTTTTCATATTTCTTCCTTTATGAATCAACTGATTCATATTTTTACTTTAATATATTTTTATATTAATTTATATTTTTTCAGAATTTTTTCTAATAAATATACTCATACTCATAAATTTCTTTATCTAGTCTATTAGTGATAGTTCCTAAATAAATGTTTAGATACTCATTTTCACCTTCTTTTAAAATAACTGTTTTATCTTTAATAAAATTAACTTTAACCACCACATCAATAGATTCATCTTCTTTTAAAAGACCTACCTTTTGATTTATTATTTCCAGTTGTCCGCAATAGTGGTTTGTGTCAATTTTTTCCTCTGGATCAATAACATTGCAATAACCATTGTTTTTTTCAGGTCTATTTCCACTTCAGTTTTTTCAATTATATCTTTTAGAAGTTGTTGATAAAACTGAGGTTGAGAGTTTTTTTGTCATATTTGTAAATAAATAACTATCTTGTTTTTCTTCTAATAAGTCTCAATAATTTTCACCATAGAAGTCACCAATAGACCCAATTATTTCTAACATATCATTTTCATCTCCAAAATTATTGTTAATACCACTTTGTTTAAAACTATTAAAAACATATAAATCAGGAGATCCATATATATTTGAAAAAGTTTTTTTATTAATATAATTATGATTATCAACAAGCTGACTTACACTTTTTTTATCATAATAAAAATTTAATATTGGTAGTTTAATATCTCTTAAGACTCTTTTGGAACTTTTATTACTAGATATAAAATAATTAAATCCCAAAAAAGAAGCTGTACCAACATTCTTAGTATTTATATTTTCAACAATAGCAGATTTGTTGGTCATTTTAATTCCATTTGAATCATAGAAATTTGTTTCAATTTCATCATTATAACTTTCTATTTTTAAGAAATCTTTAGTAATATTTTCTCTTTGTTTAATTATTTTTTCATTTTTTTGTATTAAACTAAAATATTCTGAATTAGCTCAATAAATAACACTATCTTTAATTCTTAAAAAACTAAAGTAATCCACTTGTGGATCTTCTATAGTTCCATATTTATCTATTAATTTTTGATTAAATTCATTATTTGATAATTCAATTATTTCATCAAGTAATTCTTGTTCTATATATTTATTTTCATTTCCAGTTATTGGTGGTTTTGGTGGTCCAAAACCACATGAAACAACTGAAGATCCCGATAGCACAAAAACTGACGCCAAAGAAAAAGCCTTTAGTGTTTTTTTCATATTATTTCCCCATTTTTTCTTTCTTTCGAATCATTGATTCTAATTTAATAATACTATATTTCAAAAAATATTTTTAATTTGTATTTAAAATTTGGAAATAAATTTAAATTGAGTATAAAAAAAGCACTCTGGGCGGAGCGCTGATTTAATAAATCTAGAACAGTCAATATTATATATATTATAAATCTAAATATTATGTTCATTTGATAGGGCTAAACAAACATTATGGGCTAATGATTTTTTAAAACTATTCCAGACAAAATTATTATATTTTAAAACCCTTTAAATTTCAACATCTATTGAATTATTTTTTAAAAATTCAATTAAACATCATCATTTGTTAGTAATTTCAAGATTAAATCTTCATCATGAGAATTTTCATTTAAAACTATTAGTTCATTTGCTTTTTGTTTAAATGATTCAATATCATCTCTATTTGTATATAAAGTCATAATAACTTCTCCAACTTTAACAAATTCATTTGTAGTTTTGTTTAAATAAATACCTGCCGAAAAGTCTATTTCTTCTTCTTTGGTAGCTCTTCCAGCTCCTAAGTGCATTGAAAGATAACCTAATTGATCTGCTGATGCAAAAGATACATAACCATCTTTTTGAGCAGTTATTTCAATTTTGTGTTTTGTAGTGAAGTTTTTATCATAGTCTAAAATAACTCCAAAATCACCATTTTGAGCTTCTATAAAGTCTTTTAATAGGTGTGCAGCACTTTTATCTTTCAATACATTTAAAAGTTCTTTTTTAGCTGTTTCAAGGTCGCTAAAGACTTTATTTTGTACTAATGTAAGTCCCGCTGCAGTTACACATAATTCAACTAAATCATCAGGACCATTTCCATTTAAAGTATCTCAAGCTTCTTTAACTTCTATTGCATTACCAATTGCTCTTCCCAATGGTTTGTCCATGTTTGTTATCATTACACTGACATTTCTTTTGTGTTCTTTTCCAATTGTTATCATTGCTTTAGAAAGTTTTATTGCACTATCTAAATCTTTCATAAAAGCACCACTACCCATTTTCACATCCAAAATGATGCTATCTGCAGGTATAACAAGTTTTTTTGACATAATACTTGAAGCTATTAAAGGAATTGAGTCCACAGTCCCTGTAACATCTCTTAGAGCATATATTTTTTTATCTGCAGGAACAACTTCACTTGATTGTCCCATAATTGATATACCAACTGTTTTTAGAATTTCTTTGAATCTATCTTCTGAGATTTCTCCAGTTCATCCCGGACAACTTTCAAGTTTGTCAATAGTTCCACCAGTTTGTCCTAAACCTCTTCCTGAAAGTTTGGCCACTTTCACTCCAAATTTAGCAACTAATGGTGAAAAGATTAGACTTGTCTTATCTCCCACACCACCAGTGGAGTGTTTATCTGCTTTTAAACCTTCAACGTCATCAAGATTATAGGTAATTCCCGAATCCATCATAGCTTGAGTAAAGGCTGCAATTTCTGTTGGTGTCATACCATTAAATCAAACAGCCATGTTAAAAGAAGACATTTGATAGTCTTTTAATGTATTGTTAACAAAAGAATTAACGACTCAATATATTTCTTGAGCAGTTAATTCTTGTTTGTTTTTCTTTTTTTCTATAATATTGGCAAAATTCATGTTTTGTCCTCCAATTTAAAAATACTAGTAATAGTTAACTCTATTTTTTTTATCAATTCTTTTTGGTTTTAATCCTAACTTTTTAGGATCTCAATCTTTATACTGATTAATATTTTTTTCAACTTCTTTTTGAACGTTTCTAGTTAACATTTCTGTTTTTAAAGAAATAAATTTTTCAGGCATCATTGGTTTTCCAAACACAACAGTAATATTGAATTTTCCACCTTTTCTTTTTTCAAACAATCTGTATGAATCAATAATTGAAACAGGAACAATTGGAACATATGCCATTTGAGCTATTTTCATGCTTGCCCCTTGGAATTCGTTAGGTTCTTGTTTAGCACTTCTAGTTCCTTCCGGGAAAATAACTAAACTTCTTTTGTATTCTGAAATTAATTCTTTTGCTTCTTTCATTGCACTTAGAGCACTTCTTGGATTTGTTCTATCCAAAGGAATATTATCTGTTAAGTTCATGAAGTGCTTAAATATTTTAGCTTTTCACAATTCTTGCTTTGCAATAAATGCAACTGGTTGTTGTAAAGAAAAGTCATTAATAGCAAACATCAAAATTGGATCTAAATTTGATTGGTGATTGGGAGCCAATACAAGTCCTCTATCTAATCAATTTTCAATACCAATAACATTAACTTGAATATTGGCTATTTTTAAAACTTTTCTAGTTTTCTTTTTAACTCAGTTATATCTTCATTCCTCTGAATATAAATTCGGGTCCTGTTTAATTTTTTTAGTTACCTTTTTAGCTTTTGCAGTAGCTCTTCAAACCCCTCATGCATTAGCTAAAAGTCTTGCTTTGCTAACATGAGCCATTTCTTTTTTGTCTTTTTTATTAGTTAATTTTTCAGCTTCTTGTGTTAATTCGTAACGTTCCATGTTTAGTACCTTTCGTAGTAATAAGTTGTGAATTCCTCAAAGTCTTCTTCTTTTGAAAGTTTAAAGACTGATGTATCAAATTTTGGAGCATAAGTGTCTCCATCATAATTTTGTTTAATAATACTAATAACTAATTTGTCAGCAAAATTTAATGCTGATTGATATATTTTAGAACCACCAATTACGATAAGTTCTTCATCAATATTTTTATATGCATCTAAAACTGTTTCAAGTTCCTTAGACAGTTCAAGATTATTATAACTCTTTTCTAATTCTCTTGAAGTAATTAATATATTTTTTCTATTAGGTAATGGTTTTAAGGAAAGAGATTCTCAAGTATTTCTCCCCATTAAAACAGTTTTACCTCTGGTGTAATTTATAAAATGTTGCATTTCTTCTTTTATGTTTCAAGGTAAACTATTGTTTTTACCAATGACCCCTTCTTTTGTTTGAGCTCAAATTAATGAAATCATTAAACTGCAACAACACCCTTAATTGCTGGGTGACTTTCATAGTTTTCTAAAGAAATGTCTTCAAATTTGATATCAAATATTGATTTATTTTCACTATTTACTTTTAAAGTAGGTAAAATTTTTGGTTCTCTTGATAATTGGAGATTTAATTGCTCAATATGATTTGAATAAATATGAGCATCTCCAATTGTGTGTACAAAATAACGAGCTTTTAAATTACATTCAATAGCAACTAGTTCTAAAAGCAATGAGTAACTTGCTATATTAAATGGAACCCCTAAAAATATATCTCCACTTCTTTGGTAAAGTTGCAGATCTATAAAACCATCTTTTGAAACATAAAATTGGAATAATGAGTGACATGGTGGTAAAGCCATTTGGTTTACTTCTGCTGGATTTCAAGCAGAAATTATGTGTCTTCTTGAATAAGGATTTACTTTAATACCATTGATTAAATTTTTAAATTGATCAACTCCATTGAAATCTCTTCATTGTTTTCCATAAACCGGACCTAATTCTCCATGTTTATTTGCAAAATCTTGATCCGTTTTAATTTTTTCAACAAATTCTTGTAAAGTTTCATTTTTAAAATCATTTGATTTTTTAAATATTTCATAAGGTCATTCATTTCAAATATTCACTTTGTTATCAACAAGATACTTGATGTTTGTATCTCCACTAATAAATCAAAGTATTTCATGAACTATACCTTTGAAAAATACTTTTTTAGTTGTAACAAGCGGAAAACCTTCTCTTAAATCATATCTTGATTGAGTTCCAAATTTAGAAACAGTTCCAGTATTGGTTCTGTCTTCTCTTTTTTCTCCATTTGCTAAAACTTCTTTTACCAAATCCAAATATTGTTTCATATTATCACCATTAAAGATTATATACTAGTTGATAAAAATAAAAAAACCCAAATATTAATTTGGATTTTGTTTTTTTATTTAATTATTTTTAGTTCTTTAATAGAAACAACTATTGTTCCTTCATCCATTTTTTCTGTAATTTGTTTTGAGGCAACCTCTCATTCTTTATCTTTATTTGCACTCATAATATCGGAATGATTAAAGATCATTTTAAATTTGAAATTTGAAATTAAATTTTCACCATCTTTAAGTCCTTCGCTTAATTCAGATAATTTTTCATAATTTTCATTATTTTTATTTTGTGAATAATAATTCGGTAAAGTATTTAAAGTATTTCTCATATCTTGTCTTTTTGCAACTTTACCAATCTTAGATTTGTTGTTATCGTAATTCATGTCTATAAGTCTATTATTCATTGAAACATATAGTGAGCGCATTCAAGAATCGTTGTGCGGGTTGTAATCAACACTAATTTCTTCAATTTCTCTCTCTATAAAAACTTCATCTACTTTATAGATATTTGTTGTTGGTGGTTCAATTGTTCCACCACCATCTCCGCCACCACAAGCAACTACGCTTGCAGATGCTGTTGCTGTTAATGACACAGCAGATAATAATGTTAATATTTTTTTCATAATTATTTCTCCTTTATATTTTTATTATCATACTATAATTATTGTTTGATAAATTGTTTTTAATTTCTAAATTTTTTAAAATACTATTGTTTTTTCCATTTTCATTTATTTTTTTAACTAATTGATTAAATTTTAAGTTTTTTTGCTTATTAATATCTTCAATACTTCTTGAGATTAACATTTTTGAATTTATGGGTTTAATATCTGAAATTATGTTCATTTGTCAATAATAATAATTATCAGAAAATATTCCCAAATTCATAGTGTCTATGAATTTTTGATTTAGACTATTGATATCAAATTTTAATTCATCTAGTTTTTTATTCTCTTCATTTACCTTAATTAAATTTTGCTCCATTTTTTTTCTTAATTTTTCCTGCTTATCATTATTTATTTTAAATTTTTTAGTAAGTTCCTTTTGTGTATTTAAAAGTTGAATGTAAGATTCTGCAATTGTTTTGTCATTAAGTTCTAATAAAGGTTTTATTTCTTCGTATTGAAAGCTTAACTTCTCATCAAATGTATCTGCTAGTTTTTTAGCTTGAAAACCAACACCAATAAAAACAAATATTGCCTCTAAAGCTTTTCCTACATACGGAATCTTACTAACACCTTCATCAACAAGTAACTGTATTCCCATGGTAAGTATTTCAGATTCTTTTTCACCTAAACCAGCATCTTCTAACAATTTTGTTATTCAATCATTACTTAAAGGATCGACATCCAGCATTTGTTTTCTTAAATTTTCCATGTTTTCTTTCATTTCTTGGAATTGTTCATATTCATCTGAACCCTCAGTTAAAAATACATCAACGTATGTTTGAATACCTCTTGCAGCATAATCCATATTGTTTTTAAAATTTATACTAAATGCAGTTCCATAAAATGGTATAAAAGCTAACCCTCAGTTTTTTGCATGTCATTCTGCAGAGTTGTAGTAAACATCGATATTAGTTCTACCATTACTATAAATTTCTTTAACATTTCCAGCTAATTGCAAAGTATAATCTAATAATTTAAATATACTATTTATTATTTCATTTTCTTTGGCTAAGCCTTTTAGTTTTTCATCAATTTCTGCATTTTCAACATTAATGTCATTAATGCTTTTTTGACTTGATTGTAATTCATAGTTTAAAGTTGTTATTTTTCTATCATAAATATCAAAGAATTTAATTGCTTCTTCTCTTTTTAGTTGTTCATATTCAATGAATAAGTTTTTAATTTCAGGATCTTCTGTTTTAGCTATAAAGTTAATACTTATTTCCTGACTTTTATTCATTAAATCTAAATAGAAATTAGATTGATTTGGTGTTTCCACTCGCTCTAATTGTTCTTTATAAATATTTAAAACTTGAGTTATTTTTGTACTAGTATTATAGAAAAATGTACTTGAATAGATTTCATCTAACATTATTGTAGATTGTAGTAATAAATTTTCTATAAATACTATGTCTTGATAACTTTGTGGATTTGATATTACTTTATCTAAAATTTTAGATGTTTCAATCATTTCATATGGAGTTTCAAATTTATCAATCGGATCAAATCTAGACGAATTATTTATAGAAACAATTGCACTAGATGTTGCTGTAATTCCTAAAGTTAAACTTCCTAACGATAATAATAATTTACGCATTATTTAAAATCCTCCTTGTGTTTTTCAATAAAACTATTTAGATTTTCTAACATTGCATTTTCATTTTTAATATTTTCAATTGATGTATTTTTTGTATTTCCATCAATTTTATTAATTATATTTTCGTATGTAAATCTTCTTTGTGTGACCATTTTTAAATAAACTTCAATTTGTGAATTGAAATATTTAATTGGATTTAAATTAATTGTTGCTTTTGTTTGACCCAAATTAATTATTTCTAGATATTCTGAATAATCTGAAAAGAAATTATTTCAAGTTTTTAAATTTTCGTCATAGTAATCATACTTACTACTTTCTAAAACTAATTCAGTTTCTCTAAAAATTTCCTCTTGTATTAAAAGTTCTTTTTGAGCTTCTTCTATTTCAGCAGCCACTCCACCTTCATCAACAATTAATTCATCTGGTATTTCAGAGTAGTTGTCTCTAATTTCTACAATTAGATCAATTGCTTTTTGAGAGTCCTTAGCAACAGATATAGTTTTATATCAATCTTTAACTTTATCTATAGTTGCAAAAGCAAGACCTCTAATTTGTCCGAAAATTGCATTTGATGGAGATAGAATATCAAGTATTTGGCTTGATAATGCGTCAGCCATTTCAATTGCTGTTTGAATTGCTTCATCAAATTTTGTTTCAACTTTTACACCATTTTTTTCAAATGATTCTTTAACTTCACTAGATAATCTTGGAATTTGGTTATTTACAAATTCAAAAAAGTTACTTGCACTTTTATGCAGCGAAGAAAAAAGAATATCATCTATTTTATAAATTTCCATTAATACATCAGAAACTATTCCGATAGTTTTTGCTAATTTCTCTTCTTCTGTATCTTCTGGAGTAACTTCCTCTTCCAATCTTTTAGCAACCTCTTCATCTGATAATACATAAAGATCATTTGGATCTATTTCTATAGGATTAAGCTCAGGATCTGAAGGATCTGAGTTTTGTCCTATTAAAATTCAATCTTCTACCATTTCATCTGGTTTTTGTTCTCTATTTTCTAATTTGCTTTGAATTAAATCAATGTAAAATTGTTCTCCAGGTAAGTATTTTTTAATAATTTGATCAAAGATAATTGTTTTTTTATTTAACATATTATTAAAGAATGCTTCAGGAGAAGCTAAAGTTGTATCAAAAAGATAAACAAATTGACTTTGTAATTCGGTTGCTCTATTTATCATATTGTCATAAATAGCAACTAATTCTTTTTGTCATTTTTGAGTATCTTCTCAAACACTTAATTTTGTCTTATATAAATCTATTTGGTTATTTAAAGATGCAATAGCAGCTGAAGCTCTTACATTTTTAATTTTATATTCTTGATACATTTCCAAGTCTTCAACCATCAGTTTAGAACTTGTTTGGTTATAGGCATAGAAAACTTTTGACAAAACTTCTTTTTCCTCAGAAACTTGTTTATCGTATAATTCTACAAGTTCATTTAAATCTTCACTATTCGACCATCCTTGAAAAGCCTTTTCAATAACATTTCTTTGCTCTTCTAGTTTATTTCTTTCATAGTCTCCCGAAGCAATTTTAGATAACTTGTTATAAAGCATATAAACTGTGTTCATATATTCATATAAATATTGTTCATCTATGATTTTGTAAATCATTTCGTCAACTTGACTATATAAATAATATCCATCAAAAAAACTTAAGTTTTCATTTTCTATTGCTTTTATCATTTCTTTTTGGTGATTTAATACACCAGAATTAATATCACTTTTTGAGTTAATATTATTAATAATCCCTAAAGTCGGTAATGTGCTTAACGAAACACCTGCCAACAATGCTAATAATATTTTCATTATTTAGTTTTACCTTTCTTCGACATTCTCATGTCTTAACAATATATTAACAAAAAAATCCAAAACTATAAAAATATTTTTATAGTTTTGGATTTAAATATTTAAAGCAACAGCTACAGAGTAGTTTTGTTCATGACTTATAGATAATTCTATATAACTAAAATCTTTATTTTCAACTACCGGTTTATCATTTTTATAACCAATATTGATTATGTTTGCAGCAAACTTTTCTTCTAAACACTTAATGATAGCTTCTTTTGCAGCTCATCTTCCAGCTGCAAATTGTATTTTTGCATCATCACTTTGTAAATTATTTAATAAAACCAGTTCTTTTTCATGTAAAAACTTTTTTAAAAAGCTTTCTTCTAAACTTATTCTTTTATTTTCTACAATATCAATTCCTATTTTAGCCATAATTAATTAAAGTATCCTTTCGCAAAATCAAAGTAATATTGAATTCAATAAGTATCATTATAATTGGCTTTTCATCACAATGGTTCATGATTTATTTGTGACTCATCCAATTCTCCAATTTTTAGTTCTCCAGAAGGCACTATTTCCATTCCGTTAACTAAATAAGTTGATGAATAAATAGAAGCTAGATAAGGCATTGTATCTAGATTACTTCTTGATGTTGCATTAACATAGTTAATGCTCTTAAAGAAGTTATAAGTAAGTTTAGGATCTCTTAAAACTTTTACAATATATCTTTGGGTTTTTTTACCTGCTTGAGTTCATTTGTTTTCAATTCTGTCAGCTATTTTTAAGAATGGATTTTTTTCTCTGTCATCTTCAGCTCATTTATAAAAGTTTATAAATTCTTTTTCATTTAATCATCCACCATGGATTTTTTCATCATTTTCATGTGTTGCAATATAATAATTGTCCAAAGCGTTTATTAATTCAGGACTTGTAACTGTAGTTTGCTCGCCAGGATTAACTCCATCAACAAATAACATTGTACCCATTAACATCATTTCAGAAAATAATCTGAAAATTGATTTAGAATCTTGAGGCATTATATCAATACATGCTGAAATAGGAAGTGAAAGTGGATTTGATGAAGAGTAACCTTCAGCAAGTAAATCTTCATAAATTACAAAAAAGTCTTTTAAATCAGAAATTTGTTTATTTGCTATTAATTGAGAAGCCATAACCATCATTGGATCTAATACATATTTTGAAAGACAAGCATTTGTATAAGTAAAACCAAAAACAGGAACAGATGGTAAAGGTGATGCTATTTTTCTTGATAAAGAGTATTTTTTATAAGCAGAACTGCCCAATCATTTTTCTCTTATCTCTTCTTCTGTCATATTCTCATCATCTTTTGAATAACTAATAAAACCTATTCTTTGATGTTCTGTTTGAAATAACGGGAAACTTGCCATAAAGCTAACTCCCATTGATAAGGTCATACCAATTGCAAGACCATTAAAAGCACCAATTAAAGTATCCACTTTTCCTATAACTCTCATTTTTTTCATTTTTCTTTTAAAAGATTTATATAAAAGCAAACCTATTAAGTTAACAATTATAAATACAAATCCACTAAAAAATAAATAAAGACCTAGAGCAGAAATGGTTTTTAAAACTTCATAACCAACTCCACCACCCTCTATTGGAAAACTTCCATTACCAGGCAATAATGAACTTATTGCTTGTGCTATTGAATCTCCCAAAAAAGAAAATACTTGGTCAACACCCAGAGAAACTCACAATTTCATAAAGAGTGGATTAATTGAATTTGTAAGTAAAGATGGTATGAACATTAAAAGAATAACTACAATTATTTGTAAAACCAATAAATAGAATGTTATAAAAAATCCCCTGGTCATACCTCAAACTGTACATCCAATAATAATAGCAAAAGCCATTATATCAAATAATCATCAAGGACCTATGTTTATCATCGGCTTTCACTCCATTCATTCTAAGAATAATTATACCAATATTATTATTTGAAACCAAAAGCATATTTTACTTTATAATTTATCTTGAAAGGTTCGATAGAAATGAATAGTTTAAGTTTTAAAAAAGTAGATGAAAATGAAATTAATAAAATTGTTGAAGATAATAAGAACTTTTTAACTACTTCAAAAAATCCATCAATTAAATACCTTTTTAGATTGCCAGAAGGCCTGGTTGTTAATATTTATAAGACAAATACAATACTACTTCAAGGAGAAAGTTGCTATGAATTTGCAAATAGATATGGATTAAAAGTAGTTCAAAAAGAAAGTATTTCAAAAAAAACAATAAAAAATATTGAATTGCCAAATATAGGATGTGATGAAGTTGGTGTTGGAGATTTTTTTGGTCCTCTAATAACATGTTGTGCTTTTGTTGATAAAGATTTTGAAATTAAATACCCTGAACTAATAAATAAAATAACAGATTCAAAAAAAATTAATGATTTAAAAATTATTACTTTATTTGAAGAATTGAAAGATAAAGTGATTTGAGAAGTGTATATATTAGAAAATTTTAAATATAATAAAGCATATGATATATATAAAAACACACACACTTTAAAGGCAATTTGTCATAACCAAGCTTTAAAAAGATTATTTAGAAATAATTCTGATTTAATAGGAAATAAAATAATAATGGATCAATTTGTAAATGAAAGAAGCTATTATAATTACTTAAAAGACCAAGAAACAGTTATTAATAAAATATACTTTGAAACAAAAGCTGAATCTAAATACATTTCTGTTGCTTGTGCAAGTATTATTGCTAGGTATCATTTCTTAAAAGAAATAGATCGTTTAGAGAAAGAGTATAGCGTTAATCTGCCTTTGGGTGCAAACAATAATGTTAAAGAAATTGTAAATAAATATAAATTAGAAAAATCTAATGAAATAGATAAGTTTACTAAGATGCATTTCAACAGTAAAATATAAAAAAATCCATTTTTCAATGGATTTTTTTTATTCTCAACGATGGACGCATTGAGAACTCAATGCATTAAAAAACTTTAATGCACGAAATACAGAGTGCTAGTAAACTAACACAATTTAATTATATTCTTAAAATATTTTTTTTGTAAAAAAAAAAAAAAAAAGTGAAAAAAAGTGGTAAAACTACTCAATTGTCACTTTAACTTCTCTTTTAAAAACTAATTCAACATTAGCTTCTTTAAGCATTTTTTTAGCAATTAAATTTTCAACACTTTGATCATACTTATCTGAAGAATAAGTTATTTTTTTTATTCCTGATTGAATAATACTTTTAGTGCATTCATTGCAAGGAAATAAATTAGTGTATATTTCACAACCCCTAACAGAATCTTTAGAAGAAAGAATGGCATTTAATTCAGCATGAACTATATAAGGATATTTGGTATTTTCAAATTCCCCTTCCCTATCTCAAGGATAGTTATCATCATCCAAACCTCTAGGCAAACCATTATAACCAGTTGAAACTACTTGCTTTAAATCGTTAATTATTACACAACCAACTTGAGTTGATGGATCTTTACTTCGCATAGCATTTAATTGAACCATTGCCAAAAAGTAAGTATCTCAATCAATATAATCATTTCTTTTTTTCATAAATTATCACCCTGTTATTATTGAACCATCTGGATTCATAAATCAGTCTAATCATCCGTTTCTAACAAATATTTTATTTACTTGATCGGCATTCATTCAACCCCTAATTTTATATTGATATAAAACATTTAAACTATACAAATCATGTGCAGGATAGTAATAATTTATTATAGAAGCAACTAAAGGGACAATAAATGCAAAAGATAATATAATTATTGGTAAAATAATCAACTTATCAATATTTTCTTTATTGTAAGTGGTTAATAAATATATACTTGAAGAAATTGCAGCAGATGCAATTATCATTATAAATAAATGACTTCCCCCCATAAATAATGGATAAACAACTAAACAAATTATAGGAAATACTAATCTATTTTTTGAAAACAATTGAATTGGTTCTCTTTTTTTGTCTCAAGTAGTTACACCCAAAACACCAACGACACTTGCCATAAATCCTAAAGGTCCTGCAAAAATTGCGCTTTGATCGGGAACCATTGCACTAACAAAAAAGCCAACCAAAGGATAAGTCAAGAAAATTGAGATGGCAAATTTAAATGAACCAACCAATCCCTCTGTATATCTTGACAGCTTAATTGTAGCTCCACTAATAAATAATATCTGAATTATAGCCATTAAAAAACCTTGTCCATTAACAGTAAATCCATAAGTGAATATTCTTCATCATTGACCACCATTAATAGTTAAATTTCTGTTTGTAGCTCCAAAAAATAAATCAATTATTGGACTTGCAGATCCACCAAATCACAAGAAACTTAAAACCAAAGTTATAATTGGCATTACAAAAAATATTGCCATTAACGTTATTGATATTGGACTGTTTCTATTCATTCTTTGAATAGCTTTTTTAAATTTCAAATTAGAAGATTTTGAAGGATCTTTTAAGATTTCAATCATTTCTTCATCTGAAATTGATTCTTCAAATTCTTCTTTTTCTTGTTCTTTTAAAGAATCTATTTTAGAAAAATAAGGTCTAATTTTTGTTTTAGCTTCTTCTAAAGTTGAAACACTTAAAGTTGTACCCTCAAAAGTTATATCGATTTCACTATCGCTTATTGCAATATTGAGCAATTCTACTTTTTCTCTTTTTTGTTCTTTTAAAGTTTGTTTTATTTCATCTAAGTTTTTATCGGTTGTAACAGGCGAACCCACCGTTAATCTAATAATTTTAAAATTAGCTTTTGGATTAACTAGGTAAGATACATAATCATTACTAAATTGCTCTAAAGCCTTATATTTTTCTACTTTCACAAAATAATGTACTAAACTTAATTTTAATTCATTAAAGTTTGCCATGTTTTACTCACCTATTCTTTAAACATATTGATTTTATCATTAAATTCTTTTGGTAATTCACTTATTAAGTCAATTTTTTCATTTGTAATTGGATGATTGAAAACTAATCTATAAGCATGTAGATATTGCCCAAATTCTTCTTCCATATCTTTTCTAAATGCATACAAAGGATCTCCAACAACTGGATGCTTTATGTATGCCATATGAACTCTAATTTGATGAGTTCTTCCAGTTTCAATAACACAACTTATTTTTGTATGATTTTCATAACGTTCTAAGACACTAAAGTTTGTAATAGCATGTTTTGAATTCACATCAGTTGTTGTCATTTTTTTACGATCACCTCTGTGGCGACCAATTGGCGCATTTATTTTACCAGCATTGGGTTCAACCACTCCATGAACAAGAGCTATATACTCTTTGTGTATTTCATTGTTTGCCAACATTTCTGTTAGTCTTTTATGTGCTTTGTCATTTTTAGCAACAATCATTAATCCTGTTGTCATTTTATCAAGTCTATGAACTATTCCTGGACGCAATACCCCTCCAATTGAAGATAAATCTTTTACCTTAAATAATAATCCATTTACAAGTGTTCCACTTGGGTTTCCAGCTGCAGGGTGAACTACAAGACCGTTTGGTTTATTAACAACTAATAAATCTTTATCTTGGTAAACTATTTCAAAATCAATATCTTCAGCAACTGCTTCTAATTCAGTTGGTTCTTTAATATTCATTTTAATAACATCTCCATTTAAAAGATTGTATTTAACTGTTACTGACTCTTCATTTACAAGTACATCATTAGATTCAATTAGTTTTTGAACATAACTTCTAGAAAAATCATATTCTTCTTTTAAGTAATCTGTTAAATATTTATCTAATCTTCCTGAGTCTTGTTCTAATTTAATTTCTAATTGTTCCATAATTTACCCCTTGTTTTTATATTCTTTTCACTCTTTTGAAAGTTCTTTGTTTTTCTTTAAATATTCAAAATATGTTATTTTATCTTCTTTTTTTAAACTTACAGAGTGATAGTAAGATTCAAAAAGAAGAGTCTTTCTGTTAACAATATCGCTATAAAATTCAAATTTTTCTTCATTCTTATTTTTCATAGTTGTTTCTATTATTATCAGAACAATATAGACTATGAAAATAATTAAAATTATTGCAACAGCAATTGAAACTCAAGCATCAGCTAAGTTGAAAATATAAGAATTTGAACCTAAAAAGTTAAATTCAAATTTGATAAAATCAACCACACCACCTTTGATTCCATCTTTAGTTTCAGGAGCTCAAGCTCTTGCAATTAGGTTTGCAACACTTCCCGATACCATTAAATTAATTGGTATCAATCAATATTTATTTTTCATAAAAATAAATATTGCAATAAGGAATAAAGTTACAATTGCAGCAATTGTAACAGCCAAACCCAAATTGTCTGCATTCATTCCATATGCTGCACCTGGATTTATTGTGTATTCAAAACCTATAAAACCAGGAATAAATGAAACTCCTGGACTCTCATCTAAAGTCATAGTAGATACAACTATTGCCTTGGTTATTCAATCAAATAACACTAAAATTAGTATAAGTGGTAAACATCATACTAATTTGTATTTTCAAATATAATTATATGTTTTTAAGTTTGACTTAATGTTAAATATAAAGTCTTTCATTTTTTCACACCTTAATTAATTACATCAAAACATCTTTGACAGATATCTTCTTTTAACTCATCAAAGATAGCTCAACATCTCTGACATTTTAACCCTTGTTTTAATTCTACACTAACATTTGCTACCTTAGATTTTATTTCTTCTTTTGGTTCTGAAAAGTTAATTGAGTTTACAATTAAGATCTGGTTTAAGTCTTCAAATTGTTTTATAAAATCAAATTCTTTTTTAACTTCTAAACTAACAACTGCTTCAAATCCTTTTTTAATGATTTTTTCATTTCTAGCTTTTTCTAAAGCTTCATTTACATCATCGCGTAAATCTAAAACTGCTTTTCATTTTGAGTTAAAATCTTCTGATTGTGCAAATTTTTGCTCTCTTAAATCTAATAAGTGAATTGATTCAACTTTTTCAATATTTTGAATATGTTGATATGCTTCTTCTACAGTATGAATTAAAACTGGTTTTAATACATCCAAAAGAACTCAAAGTTGTTCATACATAACTGTTTGAACTTGTCTTCTTCTAACTGAATTTTCAGCTTCAACATAAATAATATCTTTAATGAAGTCTAGGTAAAATGATGATAAATCATTTGCTACATAGTTATTTACTAATTTAAATCCACTATTAAATGAGTAATTTTCCATTGCATTAAAGTATTTTTCTTTAAATACAGTTAGATTATTTAAAGCAAATTTATCAACATCAGTTAATTGTTCTTGGTAATCTTTTTTAGGGTCAAAGTCAACTAGATTAGATAACATAAATCTAATTGTGTTTCTAATTTTTCTATATGATTCAGATACTTGTTTTAAAATTTCTTGACCAATTCTTTGATCATCGGTAAAGTCTGTCGAAAATACTCAAAGCCTTAAAATATCTGCTCCTAAATCATTTGCAATCTCCAAAGGATCGATTGTATTTCCAATTGATTTAGACATTTTTTTACCCTTTTCATCATTTGTCATTCCGTGAGTAATTAATTGTTTATAAGCAGGTTTCCCATCATATATAACAGAGTTAATCATTGATGAGTTAAATCAACCTCTATATTGATCATTTCCCTCTAGGTAAACATCAAATGGTCTTCGTAAGTTAAAGTTCTGTTCTATTGCTAAATTTGAACTTCCTGAGTCAAATCAAACATCAAGAATATCTGTTTCTTTAACTCAACCTAAACCTTTGAATTGTTCTGGTAAGAATTCATCTGCAGGTAATTCAAATCATGAATTAGTTCCTTTTTGAGCAATTACCTCAATAGCATAATCAACTATTTCTTTTGATATCTGAGGTTGTTTTTCCTTATCAAAGAAAGCAATAATCGGAACTCCTCAAAGTCTTTGACGAGATATGGTTCAATCGTTTCTATCTTTAATAATATTTCTTAATCTTTCTTTTGATCATTCAGGATTTGTTTTAACATTGTCAACAATTGCATTATCAATTTCTGTTTTTACATCAAAAAGTCCAACAAATCATTGGTGAGTTGCTCTATATATAACTGGCTTTTTAGTTCTTCAATCATGAGGATATGAGTGTTTTACAAATTTTAATTTTAATAATAAACCCTTTTCTTGTAAAGTCATACCAATTATTTTATTTGCATCTTCATAAAAGATGCCTTCTAATCTAGAATCTTTAACAGTTACATCAAATTTTCCTTGGTCATCAATTGGAGCAAAAGCTTTTAATCCATTATTTTTTACAATTTCAAAGTCATCTTCACCAAAACCACCAGCAATATGAACTAATCCAGTTCCAGCTTCACTAGTAACGTGATGTCCAATGACTGTAAATCCAGCTTTTTCTTCATATCAAGGGTGTTGATATTTAATATTTGTTAAGTCAGTGCCCTTAAATGTTTTAATAACATTTAAATTTTCTCATCCAATTTGTTCAGCAACACTTTCCATTAATTCTCTTGCAACAATGAATTGTCTTTCATCATTTTCTGGTTTAACAAGAACGTAATCCAACTCTTTTCCCAATGCAATTAGTTGGTTTGAAGGCATTGTTCATGGAGTTGTTGTTCAAATTACAAAACAAGTATTTTGTAATTCAGGGTTTTCCAAAACAGGACAAGCAACAAATATTGTTGGTGATTTAACTTCTGCATATTCAATTTCTGCTTCTGCAAGTGCAGATTCACTTGAAGGAGATCAATAAATTGGTTTTAAATCTCTGTATACTAAGTTTTTTTCAACCATTTTTGAAAATAATTTTAGTTCGCTCAATTCAAAATCATCTGTTAAAGTAATATATTTACAATCATAGTCAGTAAAAATTCCCAATCTTCTGAATTGTTCTGATTGATTTGCAACTTGTTGTAAAGCATATTCTTTACACAAGTTTCTAAAATCGACTGGACTCATTGCTTTTCTATCTACTCCAGTTTTTGTAATTGCTGTTTCAATTGGTAAACCGTGAGTATCTCACCCCATTATATATGGTGAATTAAACCCAGTTTGATTTTTTCATCTAACAATAAAATCCTTTAAGATTTTATTTAAAGCATGACCAACATGTATATTTCCATTTGCATACGGCGGACCATCATGAAGTACAAAAGTTGGTTTATTTTTGCTTAATTCAATTTTTTTCTTATAAATGTTTTTTTCTTTTCATTCCTTTTGAATATTTGGTTCCTTTGTTTTTAGATCAGCTTTCATATCAAAACTTGTCTGATTGATAAGCAATGTATCTTTATAATTCTTTTCCATAATTATTAATTCCTTTCAAAATAAAAACGCTCCTAAAAATAGGAGCGTTTTAACGCGGTACCATCCTAATTAAATAATCAAAAAATAAATGATTATTCATCTCTTTTAGAGTGTTAACGCTTTCTGTGCGAGGAGTTCTACTAAGTAGTAACTTTTCTTCTCCTATTTGAATAAGTGATAATTTAAATATACTTATGTTAATTCACACCAACCATTAACTCTCTGTGCAAAGCATTATTTAGATTTTGTCTTATTCATTAGTGGTGTTAGTAAATCACCGATTGTTTTTTGTATATTTTCTCCATAATTAAAATTAGTTGGATTTTTGGGATCACTTTGATTTGACATAATTTGGTCATGATTTATACCAAAATAGCTAAAACCAATTATGTTTTCCACAACACTGCCGCAATCTTGTAGCATTTTATTCAAAGCCACCTCTAAATTATTTGTTGTTTGGCCTGAAATTGTGCTTGATGGAGCAACACCAAACGCCCCTGAAGAAGAACCAAAAGTACTTGCAGCACCAATTCTAATTGGTTTATTTGCTAAACTTATAAATCTTGTATTTTTATTTCATTCTTCATCAAGAATTGCTCTTAAAGTTCCATAAAAATATGCAGGATGTTCAATAGTATCCCCAAAAGATTGTGTTGATCTTATTTTTTCGCCTTTTTCTATAGTTACTTTGCCTTGATCTCCTACACCTTCAATTGTGTATTTTTCAGGTGAATTTACAAAATTAACAGGTCTATTCATATTATATAAAAGTATAGTTATGTCATTATATCAACCATCCATAGACTCAATGAAAGGAATTACAGTTGGTTTATTAGAATTTAATGCGTCTTTAAATAGTCAAGGTATTTTTGAAGTAATTGATAAATGAAAATCTCTTCCATCTAATCAATATTCAACCATTATTTCCTTAATTGCTTGAGATAATGTTTCTTGACTTTCTCTATTATAGAGAGTTTTACCAGTAATGGCTAAATCCAATCCATCAAAACCAAATCCATCAATTATTTCATACAACTTATCTCTTAGTTCATCTTTTTGGTTTCACCTTCAAAGCATTCTATCTGCAGTTGCTCCTCCAAGTGATGTTATTATTTTTTCATTTGTTTCTCACTTATCAGTTGATGAATTTTCTCCTCACCTAGCTTCTCTTCTATTTGTCAAGAAAGTAGAATTTGGATAATCAAATTCCCAATCACCATGAGAACCTTGTGGCTCTGTTGTGAAATCCCCAATATTAAGTCCTTTAATATCGTATTCTCCACCATTTGTTTTTAGAGCTGAAATATTAATTATATCAAAAGGGTTTGATTTTGCATTTACAACTGAGCTTAGTTTGGGATCTTTATAACCCATACCAACTTTTTTATCATCACCATTTTCATCTTTTAAATTAATTTCAGTACCTCAATTTCATCAAGTTCCCATTAGATTTCTTTCTTTTTGTTGAATTGGATTCAATGCTTCTTTCACTTGTTCTTGTGTTGCTTCAAATCTAATTTCAACTTGACCTTTAAGGACTTTTGAACGTTGAGATGCCTTTAATGTAGCTTTATAAGATTCTATATTTTTTTCATTATTTTCTAAAGTATCCTCTTCAATTTTTGAAATTTTAACTATTGAGTTTTCATCAAACTTCATACTCGCAAGAGCTTCAATTTCTTTTCTTTTAGATGTTTTATTGTCTTTGTTTATATCATTAATTTCAGCTAATTTTTGAATTATTGTCTTTTGGTTTATAATACCTTCCATTTGACCTAAATCTCAATTAAAGTTTAAAGAATCTATATTTTTTGATTTTACAGTACAAGAAACAACGGTTGTGGTTGTTGAAGATATAACAAATGAAGCGGCAGCCAGTATTGTAAGTAACTTTTTCATATAAATTCTCCTTTTGTAGTAATTATACAACAAAAAAATAGTTAATTTTTATCAATAATTACCTATTTTTCTAAATTATTAATTACTTCATCTAAAAATAATTTCACTTGTTCGTCTTTATTGTTTAAAAAATGATCATTTTTATCAATAAACTCTTCTAAGTATTTAGTGAACTCTAAAGGATTTCTTTCAATATTTGTTAAAACATCTTCAATATCCTTTTTAAAATCATGTGCAAGAGCAACAGATTTAGAAATTATTATTTCAGCATTTTTTCTAGCAATTTCATAGACGCTTTTAGTTCTTTGCAAACCCGTTTTTGTATATTCTTCTTTTTTTCTAAAGTTTTCAAGCTCTTTTTCAAGTGATTCAATTTTTCTTTGCATTTCTAAGTTATCCATTTTAATAATCCTCTTTTTCTTATAAACACTATTTTCTTCTACGTTTGAAATCTAATTTATTAACTTTAATATCTAGAAATTCTGAATTCATCTCTGTTTCTTGTAAGTGTTTTCTTCTCAATTCTTTTAATTCTTCAATGCTTGAACAATTTTTTATATTATTTATGTAGTCTGTTGACATCTTAACAACAACACTCGTTCCATAGATATCAGTTTTTGCTTTTTTACCTTTAATTATTATAAATGTTATTAATAAAAATGATAGCAAGATAATAAGACTAAAAGTGACAATAAAAGGTATAGCCAAGTTTCCCCCAAGCCTGAAGTCAACTTGATAAACTTTATTTTCACCTATTCCTTCAAAAACAAGATTTGTTGCATTTACCCAACCAGCTTGCATTACATTTAACATATATCTTTGAGGTAAAAAATAAAGAACTATATTTAACCACTCAATTCTTGCAACAACTTCATAAGGAAATGCACATCCCAGTAAATTATATGAGAATATGTATATCAAATTTACATATATAGTTCCAACTTCTGTTTTTTTTACAAATAAAAATACAGTGTAACTTATCATTACACACAACATCCATAAGCAAATTGATCCAAATATAAACATCGCTCAATTAACATTTGAAAATAAAGCTCTTTGTTCCTCAAAAAAGATAACAGTTAAAAGCATTAAAATAATAGTAATAACAAAGTTAATTGTAAAATTAGCAGCAATAAGTGCTGAAGGCTTGATAAATGCATTTATACCTGTGTTATTAATCCTTCTTGTAAAACCAGTGTTTCTATTCATAGAAAGTGTTCTGTGAAATGTATGAATTCCATTTCTAACTATTAAAGTCCCTACCGCTGATGCAAATAAGAATGGATTATCGCCTTTAAAAAGCAATCATATAAATAAAGTGAATATAACTAGAAAAACACCCAAAAACATATTAAGGGGTGAATATATAAAAGCTTTTAAAGATAAAAGATAAAGATCTTTAAAAGTTTTTAAGTTATTATGCAATTTTATATTGTTATTGCTTTTTTTCATTATTTTTTCTTTCCTTTAAGTATTTTTTTCTTCCTTTTTATTTCTGTAGTTAGTTTTTTAATATCCATTACTTCATTTAACTCTTCAATTGAGTTCGCCTTTTTTATACTTGAAATAATAGCCATATGTTTCATACTGCTTGGATATTTTTGAAACTTTTTGTTTTCAAATTCAAATTTCTTTATAAATATATAAACTAAAATAATTATTAAAACCACAATTATTAAAATTGACATTAAATAAGGAATTCAAAAATGTCCTTTGTATCAAAAATCGTTTTCTGGCATTGTAACTCTACCAGATCAACCCGAAGCCATAATGTTTAGAAAATATCTTTGAGGTATAGCAAAACCAATAATCATTATAAATTTATTACCCTCTAAAAGAGTTCAAGGAATACCAAGACCCAAAAGAAACATTGGCAAGAAATAAAATAAGTTTGCTATAACAGATGCTCATTCAAATTTTTTAGTTGTAAAAACAATTATGAAAGCTATTAGATTTGAAGATATCGCAAGTAAAATGAAACCAATAATAAAAACTGGTCAATTTACATTTGATAAATAAGCTCTTTGTTGTGAAAATAGCATTCCGATAGAAAACATAAAAATAGCAACAATTATATTTACAATTTGATTAAATAAAATAATCGTTCCAAAAACAAATGTTTTAGAAATACTTGTAGAAAATAACTTTTCAAAAAATAATGTTTTTTTAAAATCAAAAGTAGTTTTCACAAGATTAAACAAACAATTTCTAATTACACTTATACCAATTGCACTAGCTAATATAAAATCATCTGGCACAATTTCTGCATTCCCTGTTCCTTCATTTTTAAATGCAAGTCATATAACTAAAGTAAGTGTTGTAATGATTCAACCAGAAAAAATTACATATGAATCTTTTTTATAATTTGATCATTGCATAGAAAAGATTAACTTAAAAGTACTTCAACTAGTTTTATTCATTACCTTAGCTCCTTCTATTTTTGTTTTCTTGCTTGTTTTTGCTGCTTTCTAATAATTTTATTTTCCAATTTCATTACTTTAATTTCTTCTTGTATATATTTCTTTTTCAAAGAAGATAATTGCTCTAATTCTTTTCTAGAAAGTTGTGCTGTAAGTTCTGTTGCATAAGCAATATATTTATTTGATTTAAAACTTTTATATAAATCTTCAATTAAATAATTTAAAAACTTTTCAGTTTTTGAAAAAAACATTAGAGCAGATTTCTTATATTTAACTTTTGGGTCTAATTTATTAATGTTCTTTTTAGTATTTTTAAATATTCTTATTAACATTTTTGTGTGTAATATTACTTGATCCAAATTTTTTCTGTTAATAGCAGTAGAATTCAATCTATCCAAGATATCATGAAGTTCATTTAAGTGAAAATCAATATTTCTTATTTCAACAACATAGGGTTCGTTTTCGTAGTCTGCATTTTTTTCTAAAAATATATTGTACTTTTCTCTAAAAATTTCAGTATTTGTATCAAATTTTTTAATAATAGGTTTGAATAATGGATCTGGTTTTACAGTTATTTCATTTTCCTTTATAGCATTCATTATACTTAAAGAATACTTTTCAAAAGTTAAGCTATTATCCCAATCTGTTATATAGTCATCTGAGATAATAAATCCCGTTTCTAAAACAATTACTCTTTCACATAATATTTCAAATGTGGCATCATCAGGAGATATTACAATAAAAGTAGCATTATTCTCCTCTTTATATTCTTTTAAGAAATTTAAGATTTTGATTTTAAAGTCCAAACCTATCGATGAAGAAACCTCGTCTAATATAACAAGTTCAGGTTTGTGAATTATACCCAAAGCAATTGAAAATAACTGTAATCAAGAACTATTGCATGAAGATAAATTTTTTTCTCATCTTGATTCAATACCAAAAACATTTATTATGTCATCAATTCATTTTTTGTCATTAACATTATGAATATTTTTATAAAGATTAAAAACTTCTTTTACTTTAAAACCATCAGGTCAAGTGGTTTGTCTAAACTGAAATCCAATATTTGCCATAACATTATCACCAGAAAAATTATATTGAATAATTCCCCCTGATTGCTTAATTTGACTTGCAATAAGTCTGCCTAATACACTTTTACCAGATTGGTTTGGTCCAATAACAGCAACACCTTCACCCTTATAGATTTTTAAGTTAATTTTTTTAATTGCCCATACTGTTTTATTAAAAATTTTAGAGACATTCTCTAATGATACACATATTTCCTTTTTTTGCATTTAAATGTCTCCCTCTATTTTTTATTTATAAAATCTTTTACAAGTTTTCAATACATTTGGGTGTGAGCAACTTGAGTTCTAATGTGCTCTCCTGTTTCAAAAATGTGTAAAGTATCTTTTACACCAAGTATTTTTCTTAAATTAAAAAACTTTTCACTGTCTTGGAAACTAGTAACTACATCTTTTTTAGAGTGAATGTATAACATAGGGAAAGTTTCATCACACAATGGAATTTTCAATGTTATATTGTCCTGATCTAAATTTATTTTATATTTATTATTATATACTTTATAAACTTCTTCTAAAACCTTATCTAAAATATTTCCAACTATTGGACCAGCTATTGAACTAACTATTTTTTTTAAAACTACTTTTGTATCAAAATAAGTGGAGTCCGAAACTCCAAATTTTATATTATACTTTTGAAAATTATTTGATAAAGCAAATCTATTTACTGTATGGGCACCCATTGAAAAACCTATTAAACCAAATTCCTTAGCACCAAATTCTTTTTTAATAAAATCAATTGCACATAACAGATCTTTTTGTTCATTTATACCCATTGTTATAAGGGCGTTGTCTGATTCGCCGTGATTTCTAAAATCAAAAGAAAAAATATTATATCCCATTTTATCAAAATAATAACTTGCAACCATAGATGATTCTTTAGAAGAAGAAAAACCATGACAAGCAATTATTCACTTATTTGTTTTTATTGAGTTTAGATGATAAATACCAACAAGATTTTTTGAATCAAATGATTTAAATTCTATTCTATTCATGTTTTTTATTTCTAAATCAAATACACTTTCATCTTTAGTTGAATCAAAAATTGCTTGTTGATATAAACTTAATAAATTTCTATAACCATTGTTTTTATAAATTTCAAAGTTATCTCTATTTACATTATTAATCATTTCAATTATTTTTTGTACAATTAATTCATTCATTTTTCTACCCTCTACTTATTTAATATTATAAAAAAAATCTACATTTATGTAGATTTTTTAAAACAAATATTAATTCTAATTTGTTTTTTTTCTTCAATGAGCAGCATCTCTATGTGTGTTTCAATCCGCTTTCACTTCTTCATCTCTTTTAATGAATTCTTCTAAAGCTTTTTGATATTCTTCTCTAGATCTTAATTGTCTGTCCATTAAAACATTATAAAGTTTAAATTGTGCTGTACCAAACGCCTCAACCGATTTTGTATAAGGTGTTAAGTAACTAACTTGTCAAACTTTTGGCATAGCTCTTGTATAAATTGGTAATGCCAAGAAATTTTCATAGAAGAAATTATATTCTTGTTCTGCAAAAGCTTTATATCTTTCTTCAGGAACTGTTTTTTCAGTATCAGCAGTTTTATAACCTTCTGAGTAACCAACAAAAGCCTCTGTTAGTTCTTTAGTCGCTGTTGTTCTTAAGCTTTCATTTGCCAATACATATTCTCCACTACTATCAGTTTTTAAAAGTCTAGAAGTACCATTGTAACCTCTGTAAGGACCAGTTAAAGTAATAGTTTCTAAGAATGATGAAGGGTCTTTGTAATCTGGAGATCAACCACTCATAAATAAGTCTGTTGATCCTTTTGAACCTTCTGTTCTATATTCATCTGTTGATGACATAGTTTGTGTTTGAATATAAATTGGGTTATTTGAAATTGAGTTAAATGATTTCATCATTAAATTGATATATGGATTCATACCAGTGTTATTTGAAGGACTTAAAATTAATTTTAAAACTACTCTTTCGCCATTATAACCTTTAACTTTTTGAGTTTTAATATTGTTATCTTGAATAAATTTAACAGTATCAAGTCTTAATTGTTCTTGAGATTTTTTTGTTAATTCTTGTCCCTTACCTTTGTATGGATCTTTACCATCAGCTAATGGATTTTCATCTACTGAACCAGTTTTCTCTTTATATATGTCACCAACATAATTTGTATAGTCAACACCACTTCCGTCCTGAGCTACACCAACACCTGTATAAGTATTTCTTAACATTTGTGAAGGATTACCTGGTTCATCAATGGTTTTTGAGAAATATCTAGCCATTTCTGTTCTATCTATTGTGGTAGAAATGTAAGCTCTTGCATCTTTAGATTGCAATAATCTAGATGCACTTAAAGCCCTTTCTTGTTCAGCTTTACCTACCGCACCATTAGTTATATTTGCATTAGAATAGTTATAAACCATCATAAATGATGCTGATTTATCTGGAGAATCAACTTGGTATTGAGAACCAAAATTTGGATTCTCATAACTTTCTTCTCCTTTACCAATATATCTATTTCATCCTTTTAAGTCATCTGATTTAAGTTCAAAAAATGAAGTTGAACCAGATTCAAATAAAGTTCTTTCTTTTGCAGCAGAACCACCATCTAGATAGTTGTATTCTAATGTTTCAATATTTGTACTATCTTTTAAAGCGTAGTTTTCATTCTTTTTAAGAATTATTTTTCCGTTTTGAGGAGCTTGTTGTACATAATAAGCTCCATTAAATAAAGCTTTAGTATAGTCATTTGCAACTCCTATATTATCTCCATAAATTGGAGAAAATACAGAATAAGTAAGTAAACTTTCAAAATAAGGAGCTGATTTAGTTAGATTAAACTTGATAGTGTCATATGTTTTTCCATCATTATCTCATTTTGTACCTTTTGTAATACCAAAATGTCTACCATCAATTGTTTCTTCACCTAAAATGAATCTTCTAGCTTTTGCAGCTGATTCTCCACCTTCTCTAAATAAGTTCTGAGCTTCTTCAGCACCTTCAATAAATGAAACTCATAATTCAGAAACGTCAGAGTTATTGTTTGGATTTAATGCATAAATAGCTGCATTTAAAACACCTTCTAAAACAATGTTTTCTCTATTTTGAATTACAATATTTCCACGAGTATCAACCCAATTCATTTCCCTTACTGCGTAAGTTCACTCTTTTGAATCAGGACTATGATTACCAACATATTGATATTTTTCATCATTAGCTATCTGTTGTCCATATTCACTAACTGCAAGTGATCCATATATTCTTCCATATTGATCTGTTGATAAGAAAGTATCATAAGTGTTTGATCAAATTCTTGAATCCTCTGCTTGCATTGAGTGAGCTGTATTTCAACTTGAAACGTTTAATGTATAGTTTGCTCTATACACACTTGTGTCTCAAACCCTATTTAAAATTGCATCAAAAGAAGCAGCGCCACAAGAAACAACAGAAGATGAAACCATTGTTGCTGCTAGTCCTAATCCAAGTATTCCTAGAGTCTTTTTATATCATACTGACATTTTAATCTTCCTTTCGTTGTTCTATTTTTTTACGATTTTTTTAATTTCTTTAATTTCTCTTTTGTTAGCTCAAACAAAGTGATCCTTTGTTATCTCTTTAAAGTATGGTAAATCAAAGATGTAATCTTTGTGTTCTTCTTCTGGGTTATAAACAACTAATTTAGTTTGTTTAGCAAGTTCAGGTTCGGGAATTGGAATTGCAGAAAGCAACGCTCTTGTATAAGGGTGAAGAGGATTTTTAAATAACTCCTCTGCTGGTGCAATTTCAACAATTTGTCCATGATAAATTACAGCGATTCTATCAGCGATGTGACGAACAACTGATAAGTCATGGGCAACAAAGACATAAGTAATTCCTAATTCTTCTTGGAATTTTTTAAATAAGTTTAAAACTTGAGCTCTAATAGAAACGTCTAGAGCAGATATTGGTTCATCTGCTACAATAACTTTTGGTTTCATAGCTAAACTTCTTGCAATACCAACACGTTGTCTTTGTCCTCCTGAAAATTCATGAGGATATCTTGATAAATGTTCTGGAAGTAATCCAACTGAGTTAACAAGTTTTAAAATAATATGTTTTTTAACCTTCGCAGGTGTTGCATCCTCTAAAGTTATTTTTTCATCTGGATTTGCTTCATTATACTCTTTTACATATAATTCTTTAGCTTCTTGACCCTTGTAAAGATTAGGGAAGTTTTCCATACCCTCTGCAATAATTTCTTCAATAGCCATTCTATCATTTAAAGATGAACCTGGATCTTGAAAAATCATTTGAATATCTTTTCTGTTTGTTCTTTTTTGTTCTTTTGATTGAACTTTAAATAAATAAGAGTCTTTAATAATTTCATCTATTGAAGGTAAATCTAAGAATTCTGTTAATTCAACAAATGAATCAATTTCTTCTTGTGTATATGTATTTTCAATACCCTTTCAATTATAGAAAGTTTCAATAGAGTCTCTATCTTTTACGATGTTTCTTTCAATAATTTTTGAAATATATTTAGCTTCTTTTTTAAGTTCATCCAATTTTGTTTCATTAATGTTTGATTCATTTGCAATCAAATCCTTAATTGAGTTTTCAAAATCAGTATTTTTTAATTTAGAAACAAGAGTTTTAACTTTTTCAGTTACAACTTTTTCTTCTGATAATATTTTTAAAATTTCTTTACATGCATTTATGTTTAAGTTTTTCTTTGATCAGAAATCTCTAATAAAGAATTCTAATTTTTTAAACTCTTTACTTGAAGAATCAGATTCACTTGATTTCATAATTTCAAATTGTTTTAAACACTCTTCAAAAAATTCATTTCTGTTTACATAAATTAATTTATTGTAATAGTCAATAAATTTTTGTCTTCTATTCATTGGAGAAGACAGAGCATGTAATTGAAATTGCAATGATTTAGCTCATTCCAGTTTTGATAAAAATTCTTTATGGTTGTCTGTTATAACTTTTCATAAACCAAGAATATTTTTAACAACTGATTCCATTTTATTGGCATCAACTGTTTCAATTGATTCTCTATATTTTGCAACTTCTTGAATTTGTAAATAAATTTCATCTGCATTTTCTTTCATAGAAATAAATGTTTCTTTTGTTTCTACCAGTTTTGAAAGAACTGATTTTTCAAGTTCCTTTGAAACTTTATCAACATAAGAATTCAAGTTGTCTACGAATTTAATCATTCTATCTTCACTCTTAATAATTGAGTTTAAATATTTTAAGTTTTCCAATAATATATCTGTTAAGTACTTTAATTTAGATTCTTTTGCAAACTTTTCTAAATCATCTTTATTTAATTCTCTAGGATCTGCTAAGAAATTTTCATATAAAGCTTTTAAACCATCAATCCTTGATTGAATTTCTTTTGTTGTAATATTCATTTTGTATGACATATTATCAAGTTTTCTTGAGATGTCTTTATTTAAAGTATACAAGCTAGTTGGACGACCAGCAACAATGTTGTTATCCATATAGATAGCACCATCTTTTAATGGTTGTACTCCAACAATAGCTCTTCCTATTGTGGTTTTACCACTTCCTGATTCTCCTACCAAACCAAATATTTCGCCTTTGTAGATGTCAAAACTAGTTTCTTTAACAGCTCTAAATTTTTTACCTTTAGCACGGAATTCAATTACTAAATCCCTAATGTTTAAAAGTACATCTTTATTTGTTGACATAGTTTTATCCTACTTTCTCTGCTTCTTCTATACGTTTACGTAAGTTATTTAAAATACTTGGTTTTTCCACTTTTGGAGAACGTGGATCTAATAATCATGTTTTTGCAAAATGAGTTTCTGAAACTTTAAACATTGGTGGTTGCTTAATGTAATCTAATTCCAATGCATATTTGTTTCTTGGAGCAAACGCATCACCAACTATTTCGTTAAATAGTGATGGAGGTGTTCCTTCTATTGAGAATAAGTCATCTCCTTTTTTACCTAATTGAGGTAAAGAAGATAATAGTGCTCAAGTATATGGATGTTTTGGATCATCAAATATTTCTCTTGCAGTTGCAACTTCAACTATTTGTCCAGCATACATAACAGCAACTCTATCTGCAATTTTTGCAACAACACCTAAGTCATGAGTAATAAATACTACTGAGAATTTATATTCTGTTTGTAGTTCTTTTATTAAATCTAAGATTTGAGCTTGAATTGTTACGTCAAGCGCAGTTGTTGGCTCATCACAAATTAATATTTTTGGTCTTGCAGCAAGAGCAATTGCAATAACAACTCTTTGACGCATACCTCCAGAGTATCTTCCTGGAATATCTTTAAAACGTTTTTCAGGGTTTGGTATGCCAACTTTTCTTAGCAATTCAATTGCTTCTTGTTTGGCTTCCTTTTTATTTAAACCTACTTGTTTTCTTAATACCTCTGTAATTTGGAATCCCACAGGTAATAATGGGTTTAAAGAAGTCATTGGGTCTTGGAAAATTGTTGAAATAGTTTTTCCTCTTAACTGTCTAATTTCTTTCAATGCATTTATTTTATTAACTACATCAGTATTCTTGATTCTCTTTCAGTCAACTAAAATGTTGTGGAAGTGATCTTCATCTAATGTATTTTTTTCAATGATTGATAAACAAATTACTTGTAATTCATTTTCAAATCTATTTAAGTATTCTTTTGATGAGAAATACTTAACAGCATATTCTTTTTCTTCTACATTTCATTCTACTTTTGTTTCAATAAATTTTTCTATCATTGAAGTAATTTTAGAAATTGACATTCTACTTTTAATGTTTAATGGTTTAACCTTATTGATATCCATTTCTAATTTTAAAATATTTTCTAATTTTAAAATTATTAATTCATCTCTGTGGTTATCATCATTTATAACTTTTAAAGTTTCTTCAATAGCTTTTATTTTAACTTCTATCTTTATAATTTTATTAGCTTGTCTGTTGTTTCCAGTGAAACTCATGTTTTCATTTAAAGAATTTAATTGTTGTTTTCTTTTTTCTAATAAAACATTAAATTTTTCATTATTGATTTTTTTAGTAGATGCAATTGTTTGTTCATCTAGTAAGCTTGATTTTAACTCTTCTGTTAAATCTTGTAATTGTTTGTTTAAACCAGACAAAATAGTTTCATTGTGTTCTGATTCAATTTGTTTCTCTAGTCTAATTTTCTTTAATTCTTTTTGTTCTAATAACCCATTGTATTTGGGGTTTAATTTGTATAATTCTTTTATTTCTTTTATTAATTCTTTTATTTTTTCACTATTTATTTTTACAACACTTTTAATAACATCTTTTGATATTAAAGGACTTTGTAAGTTAACAACATCTATAGGTTCTTTGAAGTATGCACCTTCATCTGCCAAAGTTTCTTTGTTTGGTCTATAAACTATAGAACCATTACTTACTCAACCATTTGCTTCTAACATTCCAGTAAAAGTTTTTGTAATAACTGATTTACCACTCCCAGATTCTCCTACAATCGCAAGAATTTCTTGGTCATATAAATCTAGATCAACATTTCTAATAGCAGTTAAAAAATTACCTCTAACTTGGAATTTAACTTCCATGTCACGAACAGATATAATTCTATTTTCTTTGTTCATAATTTTTTACTTCCTATCTATGTGTTTTAGGATCTAATGAATCGGCAAATACTTTACCTACCAAGAAGAATAATAATGATATTCCTCCAACAAAGGCTACAGGAATAATTAACAAGTGTGGGTACACTTCTCAATCAGAACCTGATAATAATTCATTTAGAATTGATCCCAATGACGCTTGATCTAATGTGTTTGTTACAAATCCAAAGTTATAGTATGCAAGTAATGCATCAATAGCGATAGCTGTTGGAATTGCAAATGTTGATGTTTGAATAACTATTGGTAAGATTTTTGGCATAATATTTTTTCTAATGATTTTTGAACTTGGTGTTCCTAAAACTCTTGATGCAATATTATATTCTGCATTTCTAACAAGCATAATTTGAACCCTAATAACAGCTGCTAATGTAATTCAACTTGTAATTGATATACCAAATATTAATACAGGGATTGAAGTTGTACCTCCAAATAAGAAGATAATAATTAATCATAATATTAATGAAGGTATCAGAGATAGGAATCTAGTAATTTCGATAAATACTAAGTCAAGTTTTGAGAAAAATCCTCAAATTGATCCTAATAATATTCCTAATAAGATTTGAATTGAAGCTACAAAGAAAGTAAATATCAATGTAGTACGAGTTCCAATTCACATTTTAGTTCATAAATCTTCTCCAAATTTACCCAGACCAAAGATATGACCTCAGCTTGGTGCTTCGATATCAATTCCTGGTCTATCAATTGGAACAGGATCTACTCCAATACCAATCGAAAACGCCATAACTATAATTGATACTAATAAAATTAGTGAAATAATAAATGTTTTTGATTTACCTACTCTGTTAAATACAGATTTTCAGTAACTATATGGTTTGTTAGTAATTCTTTCAGATTCGTCATGTTTTGCTCCAATTACTTTAAAAAGAGATGTGTCTATAGAATTCATTTCTTCTTTTGTATATTGTTTTTGTTCCATAAATAATCTCCTTCTATTTTGTTAGTTTTATTCTTGGATCTAGTGTTGCAAGCAACAAGTCACCAATTAAACTTGAAAAGACTCCAGCAGAAGCTGATACGAATATATATCCCAAAACAACAAATGTATCTTTGTTTGATACTCCGTTAAGAATAAATTTACTCATACCATCAATTGATCAATGTCTTTCAACTAAAATACTTGAACCAAATAATGTCAATACAAATATTTCAGGTAAAGTTTTAACTAATCTAATTCCAGCATTTCTAAAGATGTGAACGTAGAATACATATTTTTCACTCAATCCTTTTGATAAAGCAAATTTTGCATAATCTGCAGTCATTTCATCTAAAACGAATCTTCTAGTATTTACAATAATCATTGGCATAATTAATAACATTACCCCAATAACTGGTCATATTTGTGTACCAAATCCAGCACCTT
The DNA here is from genome assembly GCF_002865545.1 of Spiroplasma monobiae MQ-1. Classification (NCBI taxonomy): domain Bacteria; kingdom Bacillati; phylum Mycoplasmatota; class Mollicutes; order Entomoplasmatales; family Spiroplasmataceae; genus Spiroplasma; species Spiroplasma monobiae. Next base: position 663,107 of record NZ_CP025543.1, read on the forward strand.
CAAATGCTCCTTGAGCACCAAATATATAAATAGATGCTTTATATAATAAAGAAATAATAACTAGAGCTGGTATAGCACTAATAATTAAACTTGTTCCATTAATTGCATTATCAGCTGATTTTTCTTTATTCTTAGCTGCAAGTATTCCTAAAGGAACCCCTAACACATAAGACATAATAACTCCAATACTTCCAATTTTGAATGAAGTTGGAATTGATCTTGCAAACGCCTCTTGAACAAGACTTCCTGGGACACCCCCACTAGCTTTATTCATAAAGACACCTAGGTAGAATCACATTGTAACTGAGTCTCCCACTAGTTGTCCACTATCATCAATTTGTGCGTTAAGAATAACTGTTTTTGGAATAAATGGTGTTATGTTTCTTAAATAAATGAACATTTGTTCAATCATGGGTCCGAAAACTCCAAACATTTTCATTCTAGTTTCTAATAAAGCTCAGTATTCAGGTGTGTCATAAACAATTCCGTGTTTTGCTAAGTCTATATCAGATAAATATGCACCATCAGTTGTAACCATTCTAAGCATTACAAACACAACAGCAATTGCTATATAAAGTGTTATAAATGCATAGAGTATTCTTTTTAAAGAATATGAAAATAATGGATTTTTTTGCATAAACTCATCAAATGATGCGTTTGTTTTTCTAAAACCATTTTTCAAATTCTCAATATGGCTTGTTTTAGTTTGTTTGATTTCATCTTTAAGACTAATTTCATCAAATAACTCTAAGAGCGAATCTTCGCTCTTGTCTTGGCCATTAACTTTTGTTTCCATAAGTTTAAGTTGTCCTTTCTAATTTATTTTTATCCCTTAAAATCTATATAATATCTATAAAGGTGATTTATATGAAAGATAAAAATAACATAAGTAATTTTAAAAAATTAAAAGATTTACGTGAGCAAGAGAAACAAGCTCACAAACAAAAAGTACAAGATAAAGTGAGTGATATTACCAAAGATCCATTAAGTACTCAATCTAAATTTATTGAATCTAAGAAATTAAGATGATACGACTATCTAATTGTGCTTTCTATAAGTGCTTTTGTTACAGGTATAAGTTTTATTCTAGGTATCTTTGCATTCAAAGATATTGAGAAAACCGAATGAGTAACAACAGCAAGTGCTTTACTTTCGCTATTAACTTGATTAATCATTGGATACATCAAGAATAGACAAGTTGCAAAGTTTTATAATGACACAAGAAGAAGGTATCAAACCACCTTATCAGAAGAGGAAGGTTTTTTAAGAAGAATTTCTAAAATAGCCTTATTAATCTGCTTGGTATTGACAATAACTTCAATTATTATTTTTATTACACTTTAGGTGTAATTTTTTTGTCTAATAAAAAAGAATGATTTATTTTACAAAAAGTGTAGATTTTTTGGAATCCTAACTGTTTATAAAATAAATCATTCTTTTAAATATTAAATACTAATAATAAAAATCAAATTTTATTGAAAATATCATTTAAAACTTTTGTTTAATTTATAAACAATTACGATCATTGCGCCATGTGTTGTTTAGCACAGTACATAGCCATATTGTTTAATTTCGCATTGTCTTTAAAAAACTTATTTTTAAATGACAATGTAGCAAACGCAAAAAAGGCAGCCGGTTTATTGAATTTTGTATTGGTCAATAATGCTCTCATTTTTTGGTCTCCTTCATCGCCTATTAAGATACTAGCAAATGTAAGTTTTAATTGCAAGAAAAACTATGGTAAAACACAAAAAAATAAGCAACTAATTGCTTATTCAAAAGTAATATATGCCTTTGTCTATTTTTTTGTAATCACCTTCAAGAGCATACATAACTCCCGTAAGGAAGTCTATTAATCTTTTCTTTTCTTTTCTTTCAATATCAGTTAAATTAACTGTTACATTTTTAAATCTTAAAAGAGTGTCTGCTATTTGTTTAGTTTCATCATAACCATGAGGAAAGAAATGAGTTACATGATTTTCATCGAATTCCACTACCATTTCAGAAGCCATATTTAAGTTATTTTCTTTAACTTCTTTTTTTGGTTTATAATTTAGAACTTGATCTTCATTTTTTTTGCTAAACAATCCCATTAGATTATCATTTCTTTCTTAAGAAAGTTGGGAAATCTCCATCTTCATCTTCTGCAGTATCTTCGATTTTTTGTGCAACTTGAGGTTGTGCAGTTTGAACGTTAGCTTGTTTTCATTGCCCCATTCTGTCTTGAACTTTGTTGTTTTCTTCTTCTGTTTGTTTTACATACTCAGGTCTTTTATCCTGATTTGCCATAAATGATGTTCTTTGCTCATATGCAGTTTCAACTTGTCTCTCTTCTTCAAATGAAGGTTGAACTTGTTGTTGAGGTGCTGAGTATTGCTCAACTACTGGAGTTGATTGTTGATTGTTGATTGTTGGACTTACATAGTCATCGTCAAACCCTGTTGCAATAACAGTAACAATTAAATCATCATCCAAGTGTTCATTAATTGCTATACCAAAGATAATATTTACATCTTCTCCACTTGCTTGTTGAACAATGTCAACTGCATCATATGCATCATTAAGTGAAACAGTTTTTCCACCAGTAACGTTAATAATTGCGTCTTTTGCTCCACGAATTGAAGTTTCTAGTAATGATGAAGTTATTGCTTTGTTTGCAGCTTCAATTGCTTTGTCTTCTCCAGAACCAATTCCAATTCCAAATAAAGCATTACCTTTACCCTTCATAACTGTTCTTACATCAGCAAAGTCAAGGTTAATTACAGCAGGAACTGCAATTAAGTCAGTAATTGTTTGAACTCCTTGTTTTAAAATGTTATCAGCTTCTCTAAATGAATCTTGAACTGGAATTCCTCCAATTATTTCTAATAATCTATCATTTGAAATAACAATGATTGAGTCAACATATTTTCTTAATTCATTTAAACCTTGAACAGCATATGAATTTCTTAATCTTCCTTCAAATCTGAAAGGTTTTGTAACAATAGCAATAACCAATGCTCCAGTTTCCATAGCAATTCTTGCTATTTCAGGTGCAGCACCAGTACCAGTTCCTCCACCCATTCCAGCAGCAACAAATATTAAGTCAGAACCTTTTAAAGCTCCTTTGATTTCTTCTTCAGATTCAATAGCGGCTTGTTTTCCAATTTCTGGATTAGCTCCAGCTCCTAAGCCTTTTGAAATTTCTTCTCCTAAAACAATTTTAGTTGGTGCAGCACTTGCTGCCAATACTTGAGCATCTGTGTTTGCCACAATAAAGTCAACACCTTGAACGTTGTCATCAACCATTCTGTTAACGGCGTTACAACCTCCACCACCAACACCGATTACTTTGATCTTGGCATTTTGATTTAAATCTAATTTTGTAGACATATATTTTTTCCTCACCTTAATTATTTATTTCTTTGCGTATTTATAATACCATTTTTTAAATAGTTTTCATTATTTTGATAATTTTGTTGTCCAACCATTTGTGGTTGTACCCTTTGATTTTGCATCATAAATTGTTGTTGTATCATTGGTCTACTTTGTTGTGTAAAACCACTTTGTTGTTGCATCATTGGTCTGTTATGTTGTAAAGGAGAATTTTGCATTCTTGGTTGATGTTGAACTTGATTAACTCTAACCAATGCAGGATTTGGATATACTCCAGTACTTGTTTTAATTTCTTTGCTATTTTTATTAACTTCACGAGCATGTCTTATACTTCCACAAAGTGAATGTGTTCAGATTTCACTTGCACCAGTAACCAATGAATAGTATATCTCTGAAATATTTTTGTAATTACTTCTAAGAAGTATTTTTTCAAAACCAGCAATTTCAGTTATCTTACCAATATGGTAAACCTTGAAACTTCTTACATTTTCCATTTCTCTCGAAATTAAAATATCAGATTTATCTATTATTCCCTTTAACTCTTCGAATAGCATTTCTTTGATTTCAATAGCTTTTAGTTCAAGTGTTCTTTTCTCTTGTGTGTTATATTTTCTATAAATTACACTTTCATCTAAAGTACTAGATGAAAAGTTTAGTAATTTAAAGATGTATTTATCTGCTGTATCAAATTTAGCAGACATTTTTGCAGCTAAATTTTCAATTATATGTTTTATTCCAAACCCAATAGTTTGTTTTTTAACAAGAGTTTCTCTTGAAAAAAATCCCAAATCAATACATTCTCAATCTCAATTCACCATTACAAATGTTTCTCTAAAGTTTAAACCTTCACTACATTGTTTTGCAAGCGCAAACATTTGACTTGTCATTGTATTTATTTCGAGATTTAAGTTTTGTAATACTTTTTTAAATGAATCAACAACTTTTCTTTCTGCTGTATATACTTTAGCGTTAAGCGATACCATGTTTCCATGTGCATTGATTGGTGGTTTTGCAACACTGTGAATATTATTAATTCTATATTCATAAGGTTTTAAGTTAGTCACAATTTTTTTATCATCATAGTTAACTCTTTTTGCCATTTTATGCAGTTCATCAATGTGTGATTTTAATATTAATTTATCTGGATTATCAATAAATAAACTTGGAGAAGCATCTTTAATTTCTAAAGTTCCAGTAGGATAAACAACTGATACTCTTTGAATTTTTTCTCTAAAAATAGATTCATATTTGTTGATCATCTTGGTTAATCTATGCGAAACAACATTAGTATCAATTATTTCATTATTTTCATCTAATCAACTAGCTTTGTTCTTTTCTCTTTCTTTGAAAACAACTTTTAATCCAATTTTTTCTTTGTATTTTCCAACAGCAAATTTAATATATTTTTTACTGATTTCAATAACCGCATAAGTTTCTTGTTGCATTTTATTCACCAACCTTTCTAATTGCTCAAAGTTTTGCACTATGAGCTCTTCTATTTTCTTCTAATTCTTTTTCACCTGGCAATACAGGTCTTTTAACAACAAGTTCATAATCTTTTCTAACTTCCATAGGTACAGGAAGTTTACTTAAGAACTTATCTTCTTTTGATATAGTATTAGTTTTAAAAATATCTTTAATTATTTTCTCTTCAAGAGAATGGAAGGTTATCACAGCAATAACACCTCCTGGTTTTAATAATTCTAATGAATTACTTAAAGATCTTTTTAAAACTTCAAGTTCATTGTTGACATATATCCTTAAAGCTTGAAACACTTTTTTTGCAGGATGTTTCTTTTGTTTAAGAATTTTTTGAGGTAAACACTCTTTGATAATTTCAACTAGTTGAAATGTAGTTTTTATCTCATTTATTTGTCTTTTCTCAACTATTTTTCTAGCAATATTTCACGAGAACTTCTCATCACCATATTGAAAGAATATATCTGCTAATTGTTTTTCATCATAAGTATTAACAACTTCCTTAGCTGTTAGTTTCACATTTTCTTGATCCATTCTCATGTCCAATTCAGAATCAAAGCGATAACTAAATCCCCTATCTGCTTTGTCAAATTGTGGACTTGATACTCCCAAGTCATATAAAATACCATCTACTTTTTTAACTCCATTAAGAGAAAGTAGTACTTTGATGTCAGCAAAATTACCCTCTAAAATAGTAAAATTACTTGATATAGACTCAAGTTTTTTTCTACTTATAGCAATTGCATCTTTATCTTGATCAATTGCATACAAATGTCCCTGATCTATTTTTTTCAAAATTTCAGCACTATGACCTGCTCGCCCAAGAGTACAGTCAACATAAATCCCATTGTTTTTAATCTCTAATAAATCAATTGATTCATTTAGTAAAACAGAAGTATGTTCTTGTGCCATTAATTTGCTCCGCCCAATTTCTCAGCTGCATCAACAAGCTGAACTTTAGCATCTTTATCGTATGTTTGATGCTTATCTTTATCTCAAATTTCTATTCATTCACCAGCCCCGGTGATTTGAACAGTTTTTGATATCCCAACCTCTTCTAACAAGTTTGCAGGAATCTTAATTCTTCCAGCATTATCAATAGATAATTCATCGGTATTAGAAAAAATTGTTCTAACAACAGTACGTGTAGAGGTTGAAAGTGCACTTTGTGACTTAAGTTCGTTATATCATTCTTTGAAATTTTCTGGAGTTCTAATTTCCAAACAGTTCCCATCAATACTTCTAGTTACATAAACAAGTTCGCCCAACTTATTTCTTAATTTTGAAGGTATTGTTAGTCTAGATTTATCATCCAAATTATGTTCAAATTTACCGAATAACATGCAAAGTCACCCACTTTCTCCCACACATAAACAATTATATACCACTTTGTTACATATTCAAGTTTTTTTTAAACTTTTCGTCCCACTTTATAACAAAAAAAGTGCCATTTTAGGCACTTTTTTAATGAATTATTTTTCTTTCTAAAGAATTTATAATTCTATTAACTTTTGTTTTTAAACTTTTTTCATTTTCCAACACTTCCAAAATTGATGGACATTTCTTTAATAACAATGGTTTTATAAAGTATTTATTTAAATAAATTTTATAATACATATAAAAACTTCTTAATAAACTAACAGAAGTAAATGGGTCTGCTTTTTCAACAATTTCGTAAAAAGTTCTTTCATCTACTTCATGAGAAAAAACCTTAAAACCATTTTCATTTAAAGAATTAAAAGCTGATAGTGGAATAATTTTTTGAGAAATTTCTTTAATGTTGCTAGTCATATATTTCCTCCAAATAATTTAATCGACACTTTTTTAAAAAAATACAAAAAAAAGCACTTTTAAAGTGCTCTTGTTTATTAATTAATCTACCTTTTTTACTTCTTTGTTTTTGTAGTAACCACATTCACGACAAACTCTATGTGGTTTGATCATACTTCCACAGTTTGGACATGAAATAATTGCTGAGCTAACTAAAGCCAAGTGACTTCTTCTCTTATTTTTAGCAGCTTTACTGGTCTTTCTAAATGGTACAGCCATGTTGACACCTCCGTTATTTATTCTTCAAAACTAAAATCTTTAAGTTTATCTCATCTTGAATCTATTTTATTTTCTTGTTCTTGTTGGTATTCATCTTCAGACATAAGTATGTAATCTTTACCGACAAATGAAATTTTATCATAATTATTAGTCAAATTCATAGGAATATTTAAAACAATTTGTTCAATTGCATAGTCTAGGATGTTAAATTTATCTCCCAGCACTATATTGTGCTGATCATCATTTACATCTTCGAAGTAATATTCTTCATTTCAATCATAGTTTTGGTCAATTATTTTTATTTCTTTACCATCTCTTGCATCAATTCCTGAAACTGATGCAGTTATAGTTGCACTCACAATAACTGATTTCATAATATCTTGGTAATTTAAAATACCTTTTACATGAACTTTATCAATAGATTTAATCAAATCATGATTAATCTTTAAATCCTGATTTATTTCAAAATCATTATCTAAATTTATGATTTTCTTTAATTCAATTTCCTTTTTAAGCATTATCTCACCTCTATTTTTAGTTTAGATAAGTTATTTAACACTTTTTCTCATTCGGTTTGAACTTCTTGATCAGTTAATTGATTTTCAATACTGTTAAATTCAAATGAAACCGATACTGATTTTGAGTTAGTTTCTTTTAATTTATCATCTTGATAAATATCGATTAATTCTACTTTAGTTAAATATTTTACATCTTCAACTATAGTTTTAATAACTTGTGAGTATTTATCTGATGAGTTTAATATAAACGAAACATCTCTTGTTGTTTTTTGGAATTTTGATATTTCTTGAGCTCTAATTACTGAATTTTTAGTATTTTGAACTTCACTGATATTTAATTCTAAAACAAATGTTGAGTCTAACTTTTGAGATTGTTCATATTTAGGGTTTAATTTGTAAATAAATCCTAAAGTTTTACCTTCAAAAGTAATTTTTGCATTAATAAATGGATGAATTTCATTTGGTGCTTTTTCATTAACATCAAACGAAACTTCGTTTAAATTAATGTTATATGTTTGTAATATTGAATCACAAATACCTTTTAAGTAAGCATAACTTGATTTGATTGAAATGTCATAACCTTTTTGATTCATAACATCTCCTGAAATTAATACAGATAAATGTCTTTGTCTTAAGTTATCCATGTTATAGATATCTGCAAATTCATATAACTTAACATTTTTATTACCTTTTGAGTAGTTAAATGAAGCAATTTCAATTATTGATCTTGATAAACTTAATCTGAAAGTTTCTCTTAATTTACTTAATGGACTCATTAAGTTAATTGGGTTATTAATTTCAAATAAGTTTCAATTATTAACCAACTCACTTGAAAGCAATGAGTAAGTTTTAATATTTGAGAATCCTAAACCTAATAAGTAGTTTTCATTTTGTTTTTGCAAACGTAAATCTAATTTTTTAGATTTGTTGTCTGAAAGAATTTTTGGTGGAATTGATTTTACATTGTCATAACCATAAACTCTTGTAATTTCTTCTACAATATCAGCACTGTGTGCTATATCTGTTCTAAATTCATCAACTTTAAATAATAATTCATCTCCACTTTCAACTATTTCAAAGTCTAAAGTTTTAAACAATTTTATTATTTCTTTTGAAGTTAACTCAACTCCCATTAATTTATGAATGTAGTCTAATTTAACTTTAACTTCTGCTTGTTTTTCATTAGATTCTTTGGCTATTTCGATTTCACTGTTTGAATCATAGATATTATATTGATCCAATCAGTACATAACCCTATTTTGAGCAACTTTATAAAGTTTTGAACCCACCGGTTTCATGTATCTTTGTAAGTCAATTGTTGATGTATTAAATTCCTTTTGTTGTTTTCTCATAAAGATTGGATCTAACGATAAATAAACAACTAAGATTTCTTTTGATTCAACTGTTGGTAAAAATTCTTCGTTCACTTCTACTCCTAAAGTAGAAATAACTTTACCATCACTTGTTAGTTGTAAATTAACTTTGTGATCTGAATTCTTATTATCTTTAATTTCTAATTGAGATTTTAATTTAGTTGGATCTAAGAATAATACAGGTTGCCCTGTTTCAATAGCTATAGCATTTGCTAAATCTAATCAAAAGTTGTGAGTTGTTTTAGAATCATTAAATTTTAATCAAACATCTTGGTTTGAATAAATTTTGTATTCTTTTTCTGCAACACTTAAAACTTCTTTAACTTGAACCATTTGCATAGTTGCACTTCTAACAACTTTATCAACTTCTTTATCGATTTTGATTGATACAGGAGAAGTTAATGAGTTATTTTTAAAAGTATAGTTCTTAACTATATCATTTAAATCTTTATCAAAGTAATTAGCCAATTCTTTTGCCAATTGCATCGCACCTAGCGCATCACTTCTATTTAAAGTTAAATCAACTTCTCAAACAGCATCTAAGAAACCGATTTCTTCTAGAGCAGTTTCATTTCCTATCATTGCATAAGTATCTTCTTTTGTAACTATTGGATATATTCAATCTTTTTCTTTATCGGATAAAGCTTTTGGATTTAATCCAATTTCAGTTAATGCACACATCATACCTTCTGACATTTTACCTTTGATTTCTCTATTTTCTAACTTTAAACCATTGGCGATTTTTTTACCAGCTTCAGCTAATATTACATATTGACCTTCAACCACATTACTTGCTCCACAAACAATTGGAGAAACTAATTCTTCACCTTTATCAACAAAACAAAAATTTAAATGTGTTCCTTCAATTGGAGCAACATTTCCAACATGAGCTATTTTAAGGCTATCATTTAAAGATGAATAATCTTTAAATGAGTCCACTTCAAAACCAAGTGAGTTTAATGCAACAGTAATTTGCTCATTTTTAACACCAGTTAGATCTATTAAATTTTCTAATCATTTTCTTGTTAAATACATATTAATCTCACTTTCTAATCTCCAAAGAATGTAAATTGGTCTAGGAATCTAATATCATTTTCATATAGATCTCTAATGTTTTTTAAACCATATTTAAGCATTGCAAGTCTTTCAATACCAACACCAAATGCTAATCCAGTTACTTTTTCTGGATCTAACCCATTTGCTTCAATAACTTCTGGTGCTAACATACCTGAACCTAAAATTTCAATAAATCCAGTATATTTACATATAGGACACCCTTGTCCACTACAATTTATACATCTAACATCAACTTCTGCTGAAGGTTCAGTAAATGGAAAGAAACTTGGCCTCATTCTAATTACTGTATCTTCTGAAAATAAACGTTTACACATATATTCTAAAACTCATTTTAAGTTAGCAAAACTGACTTTTTCTCCAATAGCAAATACGTCCATTTGCATAAATTGGTGTGAGTGAGTTGCATCATCATCATCACGTCTATAAACATTACCGTAACTTACAGCTGCCATATTTATATTTCCTGTTTTTGCAGCTTCAGTTAACATTCTAGCAGTCATGTTTGTAGCATGAGTTCTTAAAACAGTATGTTCATCTATATAAAAAGTATCTTGCATATCTCTTGCAGGGTGTCCTATTGGCATATTAAGTTTTTGAAAACAATATTCATCTGTTTCAAACTCTGTACCATCAACCATTTCATAACCAAGTTCAGTAAAAATAGATGAAACTTCATCAATTACAAGGTTTAGAGGGTGTTTTGAACCCATTTTCAAATTAACTCCAGATAATGTTAAGTCTATTTTCTCTGATTCTAATACTTTTTTCAATTCTTCATTTTCAAATTTATCACTTAAACCATTCAATTTACCAAAGATAACTTCTTTGATTTCATTGGCTTTTTGACCAGCTTCTTTTCTTTCTTCAGGAGAAGCTGTTTTTAAATTTTTAAGAATTTCAGTTAGAGGAGAATCTTTTCCAGCAAACTCCTTTTTTAAAATTTCTAATTCTTCTTTTGTTTTGATAGTTTCAAATCTTTTATTAAAACCATCTAATATATCATTTATTTTTTTTAACATAAATATACCTCTCCTAAATTTAAAGCAATTTAATTATACTAAATAATTTGAATAAATAAGTATTTTGATAATTCTTTTATTCAAAAAGTCCCATTATTATTAGTTTTTAGAAAGAATAATCATTTTCATTATTTATATCATTTGATTTTAAAAATTGATCTAAATGTTTATCTAAATTCTTATTAAAGATCATTAGTTTTAATTTAAAAAAATCATCTGTGTCCAATAATTGACCTTCAAATTCTATTGAACAGTGAATTTTCTCATAAAATAAGTACATTATTAATCCATCATTTATAATATCTTTAATCTCCATGTAAATCATATGAATTAAATTATCTAACACACCCAACTTATTAGAGTTAATTTCAATATTTTTAGCTACTTGAACAGCATCTTCTATTGATCGTCTTATAATATTAATCTTTTCTCTAATATCTTGTTCCTGATTAAAGTTATATTCAACTCTTAGTTGGTATTGCATCATCGTAAAGAAATTATTTATGTTTAAAACATCAAATAAGTCTTCAAATTCTCATTTGAATTTAATACTTTCAATATCATAATTAATTATTTTCTTTTTAAATCTTTTAGTGATTTGTTCAATTAACATAAATTACCTCTTTGTCTTTAATATTGTATAAAAAAACCTACTCATAAGAGTAGGTTTTTAAACTTAAACTGGCAGCTTCCTATTTTTGCATTATACTATCGTCGGCGTTGCTGATCTTAACTTCTGTGTTCGACATGGGAACAGGTGTGACCTCAGCGCTATGACCACCAGATCTTAAGTTGTTTTTGTCTGAGAGACTAAGTTTTCATTAGAAAACTAAATCGTACTCTCAAAACTGAATACTAGATGATTTTATATATCTATACAAGCAATTTGTTTTGGTTTTTCTTTGAAAGACCTCGATCTATTAGTATTGGTTAGCTAAACACGTCGCCGTGCGTACACACCCAACCTATCAACCATGTGGTCTACATGGGATCTTACTTCCGAAGAATGGGAAAACTCATCTTGAAGGAGGCTTCTCGCTTAGATGCCTTCAGCGATTATCCTTTCCGCACATAGCTACCCTGCTGTGCCACTGGCGTGACAACAGGAGCACCAGGGGTGCGTCCATTCCGGTCCTCTCGTACTAGGAACAGCTCTTCTCAATTTTCCTACGCCCACAACAGATAGGGACCAAACTGTCTCACGACGTTCTGAACCCAGCTCGCGTACCGCTTTAATGGGCGAACAGCCCAACCCTTGGAACCGACTACAGCTCCAGGATGCGATGAGCCGACATCGAGGTGCCAAACCTCCCCGTCGATGTGAACTCTTGGGGGAGATCAGCCTGTTATCCCCGGGGTAACTTTTATCCGTTGAGCGACGGCCCTTCCACACGGGACCGCCGGATCACTAAGTCCTGCTTTCGCATCTGTTCGACTTGTAAGTCTCGCAGTTAAGCACCCTTATACCTTTGCGCTCTTCGTACGATTTCCAACCGTACTGAGGGTACCTTTGAGCGCCTCCGTTACATTTTAGGAGGCGACCGCCCCAGTCAAACTACCCACCAAACACTGTCCCTGGCCCGGATAACGGGTCTAGGTTAGAACCTCAATGTAACAAGGGTGGTATTCCAAGGATGACTCCACGACCACTAGCGTGATCGCTTCAAAGTCTCCCACCTATCCTCTACATGTTACACCAAGATTCAATATTAAGTTATAGTAAAGCTCCACGGGGTCTTTCCGTCTAGTTGCGGGTAACCAGCATCTTCACTGGTACTAAAATTTCACCGAGTCTATAGCCGAGACAGCGAAGGGATCATTACGCCTTTCGTGCGGGTCAGAACTTACCTGACAAGGAATTTCGCTACCTTAGGACCGTTATAGTTACGGCCGCCGTTCACCGGGGCTTCAATTCGATGCTTCACCGAAGCTAACATCTCCTCTTAACCTTCCGGCACTGGGCAGGCGTCACCCCCTATACTTCGTCTTACGACTTTGCAGAGAGCTGTGTTTTTGCTAAACAGTTGCCCCTTCCTCTTCACTGCGGCTCACATAAAGTGAGCACCCCTTCTCGCTAACTTACGGGGTGATTTTGCAGAGTTCCTTAGCTATAGTTATCTCGCTTGCCTTAGGATTCTCTCCTTGACCACGTGTGTTCGTTCTAGGTACAGGCACCTAATAAATTAACGCTAGAAGCTTTTCTTGGAAGCGTGGAGTCATGAACTTCGCTACTTGCCTAAGCTTTCACTCCCCATAACGCTTCAAGGTTACAGTACGCGGATTTGCCAACGTACACCTCTTTGCGCTTAGACCAGCATATCCAACAGCTGGCATTCACTATCCTTCTCCGTCACTCCATCACTTTATTAGGTGGTACAGGAATATCAACCTGTTGTCCATCGACTACGCCTTTCGGCCTCGCCTTAGGTCCTGACTAACCCTGGGTGGACGAACCTTGCCCAGGAAACCTTGGTCAAACGGCATGGAAGATTCTCACTTCCAAACGTTACTCATGCCGGCATAATCACTTCTAATCGCTCCACACGTCCTCACGGTCGAACTTCATCGCAATTAGAACGCTCCCCTACCACTTGGTATTGCTACCAAATCCAAAACTTCGGTACTACGCTTAAGCCCCGGTACATTTTCGGCGCAGAAGCACTCGACTAGTGAGCTGTTACGCACTCTTTAAATGATGGCTGCTTCTAAGCCAACATCCTAGCTGTCTGTGCACTTCCACATCCTTACACACTTAGCGTAAATTTAGGGACCTTAGTTGTTGATCTGGGCTGTTTCCCTCACGAGCATGGACCTTATCACCCATGTTCTGACTGCCGAGTATGAAATTATGGCATTCGCAGTTTAATTGTGATCAGTACCCCTAGGTGGGGCCATCACACATTCAGAGCTCTACCTCCATAATCCTTTACCTCGACGCTAGCCTTAAAGCTATATCGGGGAGAACTAGCTATCTCCAGGTTCGATTGGAATTTCACCCCTAGCCACAAGTCATCCACGGTCTTTTCAACGAACGTTGGTTCGGTCCTCCATTAGGTTTTACCCTAACTTCAACCTGCTCATGGCTAGATCACCTGGTTTCGTGTCTACGACATCGTACTAAACGCCCTATTAAGGCTCGCTTTCACTACGGCTCCGTGGATTCCACTTAACCTTGCACGATATCGTAACTCGCCGGCTCTTTCTACAAAAAGCACGCCATCACCCATTAACGGGCTCTGACTTCTTGTAAGCGTATGGTTTCAGGAACTATTTCACTCCCCTCTCGGGGTACTTTTCACCTTTCCCTCACGGTACTGGTTCACTATCGGTAAAATGGTAGTATTTAGGCTTACCCAGTGGTCTGGGTAGATTCCGACAGGGTTTCTCGTGCCCCGCCGTACTCAGGATACTCACTCGAGGTTAGTGCATTTCGCATACGGGGCTATCACCCTCTGCGGCGCTGCTTCCCAACAGCTTCTGCTATACACTAACTTTGTAACTCTAACATGAGTCCTACAACCCCGGCCCGTAGACCGGTTTGGCCTGTTCCGCTTTCGCTCGCCGCTACTGACAGAATCACATTCGTTTTCTTTTCCTCTTGGTACTAAGATGTTTCAGTTCCCAAGGTTCCCTTCACATAACCTATGTATTCAGTTATGGATAACACGAGATTAATCGTGCTGGGTTTCCCCATTCGGACATCGTCGGATCAAAGCTTACTTCCAGCTCCCCGGCGCTTTTCGCAGGTAGTCGCGTCCTTCATCGGCTCCATTTTCCAAGGCATTCACCATACGCCCTTACTATACTTTCTAAAGAAAAACCTATTGCATATATAGATAATCTATAAAATTAATGAAATTTTAGTTTTCTTAGTATTAATCTAAATTAAGTTACTAAATACGTTTTATATTGTTTATAAACGTAAGAAAAATAAAATGTCTATTTTCATCTAATATTCAGTTTTCAAAGAACGATTTTCTTTACAGAAATTGTTTTGGGCCTAATGGCCCGCAAAAACAATCTCTGAAAACTAGATAGAACGAGATATAATCATAAGCTGTTTTATCGTTTCACTCAGCTTTTTTCTCTTAATCTACGAATACTCCATAGAAAGGAGGTGATCCATCCGCACGTTCCCGTACGGATACCTTGTTACGACTTCACCCTAATCGCTAATCCTACCTTGGTACGCTCCCTCCTTACGGTTAAGATACGTGCTTCTGGTATTACCAACTCTCATGGTGTGACGGGCGGTGTGTACAAGACCCGAGAACGTATTCACCGCGACATTGCTGATTCGCGATTACTAGTGATTCCGGCTTCATGAAGTCGAGTTGCAGACTTCAATCCGAACTGAGACTGACTTTTTGAGATTAGCTCCCCCTCACAGGATTGCGACTCTTTGTATCAGCCATTGTAGCACGTGTGTAGCCCAGGACATAAGGGGCATGATGATTTGACGTCATCCCCACCTTCCTCTAGCTTACACTAGCAGTCTCATTAGAGTCCTCAACTTAATGTTAGTAACTAATAATAGGGGTTGCGCTCGTTGCGGGACTTAACCCAACACCTCACGGCACGAGCTGACGACAACCATGCACCACCTGTCTCAATGTTAGCCTCCACTACATCTCTGTAGCTTTGCACTGGATGTCAAGCCCTGGTAAGGTTCTTCGCGTTGCTTCGAATTAAACCACATGCTCCACCACTTGTGCGGGTCCCCGTCAATTCCTTTGAGTTTCACTCTTGCGAGCATACTACTCAGGCGGAGTACTTAATGCGTTAGCTGCAGCACCGACTTAATGCCGACACTTAGTACTCAACGTTTACGGCGTGGACTACTAGGGTATCTAATCCTATTTGCTCCCCACGCTTTCGTGCCTCAGAGTCAATAACAGGCCAGTAGACCGCCTACGCCACTGGTGTTCCTCCATATATCTACGCATTTCACCGCTACACATGGAATTCCATCTACCTCTCCTGCATTCTAGTTAGCCAGTTTTCAAGGCGAACCGGAGTTGAGCTCCGGGCTTTAACCTCAAACTTAACTAACCTCCTACGCACCCTATACGCCCAATAAATCCGGATAACGCTTGCCACCTATGTATTACCGCGGCTGCTGGCACATAGTTAGCCGTGGCTTTCTGGTAAGGTACCGTCAAACTAAAAGCATTTCCTCTTCTAGCTGTTCTTCCCTTACAACAGAGCTTTACAATCCGAAGACCGTCATCACTCACGCGGCATTGCTTCATCAGACTTTCGTCCATTGTGAAAAATTCCCTACTGCTGCCTCCCGTAGGAGTCTGGGCCGTATCTCAGTCCCAATGTGGCCGATCAACCTCTCAGTTCGGCTACGTATCATCGCCTAGGTGGGCCTTTACCCCACCTACTAGCTAATACGCCGCATCCTCATCTTCTAGCGACCCATACGGGCCTTTTAACATCTTCTCATGCGATAATGATGTCATATGCGGTATTAGCAGTCGTTTCCAACTGTTATCCCCCACTAAAAGGTAGATTAGATACGTGTTACTCACCCGTTCGCCACTGGGTGCAAGCACCCCGTTCGACTTGCATGTATTAGGCATGCCGCCAGCGTTCATCCTGAGCCAGGATCAAACTCTCATTAAATTTTTTTAATGTGAAAATTTTGATTCATGACTATATCTTGATTCTCAAATAATTGAACTTGTATAAATTGTACAAATTAATTGGTTGTTGTTGTTCTATCTAGTTTTCAAAGATCGTTTACGCTAGTTTTCGTAACTAACGACATATAAAAATATATATGATTTAAAACCAATAAGCAATACTTTTTTTAAATTTTTTTCAAATTATTTAACATTTTTTTAACCAGATTCTAATACTGAAAACTAACGCTCATAATTATGTAAAAACCCTTTAAATAAGGTGTTGTTCATTGACAAGAAAGATAATATCACATTAAAAACTAAATAGTATAAAAAAAACAAAAAAGTTTAAACTTTTTTGTTTTAATCGTCTCAATCGATAGTTGGTGTGAAATTTTCATCATTTTGGTCATTTACTGGGTCGAATATGCTATCAATATCTATTTCCATAGTCTTTGTTTTTTCGCTTTGTAAGCTATTTACAATATTTGATTTACTTACTAGATGATCTGTTTTAGGGGCTTTAGGAGCTAATCTTCTCTCTTGCTTTTTCATAGCTTCTCAAATTCTATCTGAGTCACCCAAAAAGACTTTTCCTTGATAGTTTTCATCCACTTTAGGAGTTTTTCTTTCAATTCGATCTACATATGTTGGTTTAACAACATTTCCTATTGGTTGATCAAATTCGCCCGCTCTTTGAGCAGATCT
This sequence comes from Spiroplasma monobiae MQ-1, assembly GCF_002865545.1. NCBI lineage: Bacteria > Bacillati > Mycoplasmatota > Mollicutes > Entomoplasmatales > Spiroplasmataceae > Spiroplasma > Spiroplasma monobiae. The sequence continues at coordinate 680,335 of NZ_CP025543.1, forward strand.
TCTTGGAACAATAGTTTGTTTATAAGGGTCTTTGGGCTCTCTGATAGGAGGTAATTCATCAAGCTTAGGAATATTGTTAATTGGAGCTACATTAGGCATTACAGGCTCTACAGGCTCATTAAATGAGTTATTTTGATTTTGCTCCTCATTAGCTGATAAAGGCTCAAATTCATCAAAATTAAAATTTTCAGAGGTTTGGGTTTGAGTCTCATCTCCTCAATCAATAACATGTGTTTTTGTTAATTCTTCTTGAGTTTTATCATAACTCAGAGTATCTTCATTCAATTCATCAGAATATGTAAAGTTATTATTATTGATATCATTTTTTAATTGAGCTAATTTATCAGATATATTAAATGTTTCTTCGTTTGGAGTTGAAGTGAATTCTGAGTTGAATTCTGGAATTTCACTTGGATTTTCTCTCAATACCATTGGTTTAAATGGTTCGCTTGGTGGAGAAACAGAAGTATTTTTTCTCTTAACAGCAGTTGATTGAGAAGTTTTTGATAACATAAACATTGGAATTGTTGTTAATACCGCAGTCAACATTCCTATGGAGATTAAAATTAGGTTTAATCTTAAGTTTGATAAATCAATATTTGTTTGAGTATTATCGATTTGCATTAAATTTATTACATATATTATGTTATTGGCAATTAAAAGCAATGTAACAACCGTATATAGAGAAGGTAAAACTTTACCATTTCTTGTTGAAAATGCTGAAACCCCTAAAATTGTTAATAATGGCAGACAAACAAGAGCAATTATTTGCATTATGTTCAAATGTTCAAAATCGTTTTGAAATGGAAGGATTGCAAATGTTGATCCACTAATTAAAAATATTCCCAATAAACTAAGTATTAGCGTTGACAATCAAAGTAAAACGCCAAAAAATATACTTTTTTTCATATATATGCCCCTATCTTGTATAGCCCTAAAAATACATAGATATTTTAGCACCAAAAAAATCCAAAGACAAGTACCTAAAATACAAAAAAATTTAAAAAACACTTTTAAATTGTTTTTTTGTTTTTTTGTTTTGCAATTTGCTTTTCTATAATTTTTTCTATAATTAAAGAATTAAACATAATAATTACCATACTTAAAGCTATTGTAAATGCAGTATCTGTTATTCAATGTGTTCTAGAAACTATTTGTGTGTATTGCATAATGTTCATGTGTAAGAATCAAATTCCAATTAGAGTTCATATTTTTCAATTTATTTTTCTTTTCTTTTTTTCTCCAATAAAAAAGTAGGCAGAATATAGCATTGTAAAGCAAGAAACCATATGTCCTGATGGAAAATCCATATTTCAACGACCTGGATTTCCAGTTCCTAAAGGTTTAAATCAATTTTTAAAATCTCCAAATAGATCATTTATTTGTCACCAACCTAAATATTCAACTCCACTAACAGTTTCTGTTTTAGGGTCCAAAATACCTCATGATTTTATTTTATGACCTTCTTGTATTCAATAAGTTCTTCAAGATTCTTCCATTCTATCAGAATAAAATAATTCATCAAAAATAACACTATAGAAATATGGTCTCCCAAATACAAATTTCATTAAGTAGACGATTAAACTAGAAACTATAAATGCACTAAAAGCTTTAATTGCATCGACTTTATATCCTGCACTCAAAACATCGGGTCTTTTAATAAATTTAAATCTAATGTATCAAAAGGCAATTGCAAATGCAGTTGTTTCAAAAATGAAAATTACTATAAGTATTATTTGTCTTATCGAATATGATTCTAAGAACCAACCACTTATCCCAATACCAAATCCATCATTAATTTTTGTCGTAGTTACTATTCAATATATATTTGCAACAAACCAAAATGTTGCAACAGCACCATAGAAAGTTCATAGTATATAATTTCATAAATCTTTTTCTTTATTTTCTATTTTTTTAACCTCTAAGTATACTGCGATAAATATAAAGATAAATAAATAAGATTGAGTCATGCCCATTTCTTCATAAACCCAAACAACTATCTTTAATCAATAAATATCCATTCCCTTTGCAAACAATACATTTATTTGGTAATCAAAAATACTTGCAACTATGAATGAAATTATTGTGAAAACAAAAAATGATAAAAACAAGATCTTTAATAATTTATAATTTTTATCACTTTTATAAAACATAATTTTTTACCTCTTTACTTTATTGTATAAAAAAAGTATCACTTAAAGTGATACTTTTTACTAATAGTTAATAATCATACCTTGGTATCTTGTCATACTTAATAGCGATTCTCTAATACCTTGTACACCTTCTCCAGAATCCTTGATCCCTAAGAATGGGAAACTATCTGGTCCACGTTGTGGTCTAGAGTTAATATTAACTGTTCCTGTTTTAATTTTTTTAGCTGTTAAGATTGCTTTTGAAATATCTTGGCAAAATACACTAGCTTGTAAACCGAATTGTGATTCGTTTGCGATTTTAATCATTTCATCATATGAATCAATTCTGATTACTGGCAATACTGGTCCAAAAGGTTCTTCTCAAGCAACTTTCATATCCACAGTTACATTATCGATCAATGTTGGTCACATTAAGTTTTTTTCTCTTTTATCTCCAGTAACAATTGTAGCTCCTTTTTCTTTAGCATCATCAATTAAACCTTGGATAAAGTCAGCTGATTTTTCATCTATAACTGGTGTTATAAATGTGTTTTCACTTGGCATACCAACACTTAAGGCTTCTACTTTTGATTTTAAAATTGGAACTAATTTATCTGCAATTTCATTATTAACTAAAACTCTTTTTACAGCAGTACATCTTTGTCCTGAGTAACCATATGCTCCGTTAATTATTTCATCTGCATATTTTTCTAAATTTAAATCATCTAAAACGATAGCCGGGTCTTTTCCACCTAATTCAAGGACTAAATCAGTTGTACTTCCCATTTTTCTAATTTGATTACCTATTCCAACACTTCCTGTAAAAGAAATCATATCAATTTCAGGATTTGAAGTAATAATATCTCCAATTTCTCTTCCTCTACCAGTAACTATATTAAAGATTCCTTTTGGTAATCCCGCTTCAATTACTAGTTTTGACATATATGTTCCAACCAAACTACCCGCAGTTGCTGGTTTAAATACTACAGTATTTCCCATTACTAATGCAGGAATAATTTTAGCTAGAGCTAAGTTAAATGGATAGTTAAATGGTGAAATTGCAAGAACAACCCCTTTTGCAACCCTTGAAAATACTCCAAGTTTATTTTTTGCACCCATTCCTTCTCCAGTTAAAGCTAGAGGTTCCATTCTTTTAGCTTCTTCAAATGTATAGTCGATAATTTCAATTGTTCTAACAACTTCTGCTAATGATTCTTTTAAATTTTTAGCGATTTCTTCAGACATAACTTGTGCTATTTCTTCTTTATTTTTATCAATTAAGTCTCTAAATTTTTTTATTACAGCTATTCTATCTAATAGAGAAACTTCTTCTCATTGTTGTTGACTGCTTCTAGCAACAGCAAAAGCTTTATTTATATCTTCAGCTGACAAAGCACTCACTTTCCCTGCAACTGCTAATGTTGCTGGATTCATAATTTCTAATCATTGACCATTGTCAATTAATTCATTGTTTATTAAGGCATTGTACTGTCTCATTAATTTTTCTTCCCCTTTTTTAATTTTGCGAATAAAAATTGTTCATTAAAATAGATCCTGCAATAGCCACATTTAAACTTTCTAAATCAGGATTTGTTTTAATTTTTATGTTTATATTAAGTTTTTGAGTCACTGCTTTAGAGATACCTTGTCCTTCGTTCCCCAAAATTAAAGCAACTTGCTCTCCTTTAACTTCATCCACAGATGAACTTTCAGATCTTAAAATAGTACCCACAATTATTATATTCCTTTGTTTTAACTTGTCTATAAAAAAAGTTAAATCTTCATTTTTCAAACATAAATCAAAATGATTAGATTGAGTTGCTCTTAGAACTTTTGGATTATAAAAACTTACACTATCTTTTGAACAAATAACATTTTTAAAACCAAATGCATAGGCACTTCTAATTAAAGTACCTAAATTACCTGGATCTTGTATTCCATCAAGAATTAAATAATTAGAATCTATATATTCTTTATTTTCAATTATTTTACAAACAGCAAAAATTCCTTGATTTGTTTTTAAATCACTAATTTTTTTTGAAACATTATCTGATATTTCAACAACATTAGGGAGGTGTTTATATTTATCAAACAGTCTTTCCTCTACCAAAATCATTTCTACAACTTCCTTTTGAATAGCTAATTCGACCATCTTCAAACCTTCAATAATGTATTTATTCTTTTCTTTTTGTACTTTAGTTTCTTTAAAAGAAAGAACTTCTTCAATTAAATTATTATTAACAGATGTAATTTTCATTTTATTCAGTAAAAGCAAATCCAATTTCATATAGTTTATTTTCAGGATTTGCATAGTCCTTTCCTTTGTAATTTGGGTCTTTTACCGGATAACCAAAAACCAATGAGGCTCTACGAGGTGGTTCAAGCAGTTTTGCTTGAATTGTAGACATAGCAGAAATTGGTTCCCCAGTTTTTCTCTTCATTTTATTTTCTTCCATTAAATCTTCGATATCTTTAACTTTAGCTTGTTTAACTAGAATTCAAATTTTATTTTCTCTGTATCACTTAACTATTTTTTTATATTCACTATAAGTGAATTGTGTTGGTGTATCACTTGCATAAAATCTATTTTTTTGTTTACTTCAACCAGTAACAAAATCTCTTCAAATAATACTTCCAGTTTTACCCTTAGTCATCATTGTTATCGTTTGATTAATTACTTGGTCAAAATCGTGATAACCATATCCAGTAAATGAATTTCCAGATCATAGGTTTACATAACTATTTTTTTTAGGATCTCAAATTTCTTCAAAGCAAGAAGCAGCAACTCAATATCTTTTATCAGATGAATTTCTGTAAATTTCAAATCCGTATTTATTATTTTTAATTACAACTTCTTTTTGTGTCACTTTAACAACTTTACTTCTAAATGTTTCGAGTATTTTTTTAACCTCTTTTTCAGTAAGTTTTAACCTTACTTCTCCTCGAGTATTTTTTATTATTTCCTTTGTTCTGCTCATTTCTTCTAAAGCTCTGTATTTTCTGTTTGCAAATGCATTAAAAATATTTAATTCAGAAGTAGGATCAGGCATTACGATTTCACTTGTAAATAATTCTTCATTGGTTTTTTCTTCAAGTGTTTTTGTAGTTTCGTTAATTCCTTTTATTTTTGCAATAACGTTTGATGCATTTTTTTTGCTATCTTCTAGCCCATCAATTAAAACGCTTGAATTGTCTTCTTTTTGAGAATTTTTTGAACTATCATTGACTCCAATGCTTGACTCAAAATAAAAATCAGAATCATCAAAAGAACTCCCATTATTGTAATCCGATGTTCTTTCTAATGAAGGCATTTTTGGATCTCTTGGGTTTGACGGTTTATATTCATATATACTTTTTAAATCTTTTTTTGTTGCCATACCCAAAACCCTTTCGCACTATTTTTTAAGATTAGTATCCAGAATCTTGTCTGCTGAAGTTAATCTCATTTTTCTTGTTGTATACTTCTAAAATTTCATCATTTGTTATATCTAAAATATAAGTAATTGATAAAAATTCTTCCAATAAATAATCATAAGATTGGGCATCTAGTTTTTCTTCAAAAATCAATGCTTTTCTATAAACATTAATACTTCATTGATCAATGTTATCTGCTGTTTTAATTTTATTATTAAATTGAGAAAAGTCAAAATCTATATTTGTACCCAAACTAATAATAAAGTGTAAACAATCTATTAATTCTTCAAGAATTACAGTTCTTTCGCTTGGACCCTTATTTGATCAATATTTGAAAGATCTATATTCATTTATAAATTCTGAAACCTCAACAAGAAATGCTATTATTTTTTTCTTTTGAATTTCTTCATTAACTACAATGTTTTTTGTTTCAATAATATAGTTATCTAATATTATTTGTTTATCTTTAAGATAAATTAAGTGTTCATTTGTCAACATTTTAATCACTCCTATAACCTAATTTTAGTTTAAAAAAATGATAGTTTCCTATCATTTTTTTATTTTTCTAGAATCCAGGTTTTTTCAATAACTTAAACATGTTTGTTTTATAAACTTCAACCCCAGGTTGATTAAATGGATTAATTTCTAATAAATATCCACTCATAGCACATGATTTCATAAATCAGTAAGCTGCATAGCCAAACATTTCACCATCCATTTTGTCAAATTCCAACACTATGTTGGGAACCTCTCCGGTATTTGCGTGCGCATCAACAACACCTTCAAGAGCAACTTTATTAATTTCATGGAAAGTTTTTGAAGTTAGGTAGTTTAAACCATCTAAATCTTCAGTGTTTTTTGGAACATTTAAATCCATTGTAGGATTTTTAACATCAATTATTGTTTCAAATAAAACATTTTTAGTTCCTTCTTGAATGAATTGCCCTAAAGAGTGTAAATCTGTTGAGAATACACAACTTGTTGGGAATAATCCCTTTCCATCTTTACCCTCCGATTCTCCAAACAATTGTTTTCATCATTCCGTAAATGTTTGCATTTGTAATTCATATCCTACCAATGTTTCTGCCTTGTACCCTCTTTCTGTATGTAATATATGTCTTGCAACAGCATATTTGTAAGCTTCATTATCAATGTTTTTTGTATCTTCCATTGCTTTTTTTGCTCCTGAAAAAATTGCATCGACATCAACTCCAGCTACTAATAACGGAAAAATACCTACAGGTGTGAATACAGAAAACCTTCCTCCAATATCATCTGGAATCGTAAATGTCTCATAACCTTCTGCTGTTGCTAATTGTTTTAGAGCACCCTTTTCTTTATCTGTTACTGCAACAATTCTTTCTCTAGCAATTTCTTTTCCTTTTAAATCAATTAAAAGTTTTTCAAAAACCCTAAATGCTATTCCAGGCTCTGTAGTTGTCCCTGATTTAGAAACATTAACTATTCCAAACTCCTTATCTTTAACATAATTTAAAACTTGTTTAGTATATGTTGAAGAAATTGTGTTTCCAATATAGATTAATTCTACTTTATCATTTGGATATAGCCCTCTAATCATTTCATCAGCAGCTCTTGCTCCTAAGTAACTCCCACCAATACCAACAACTAATAAAATATTAATTTTTGATCTTAATTCTTCAGCCACTTTTTTCATATCACTTAATTCATTTTTGTCGAAATCAACTGGTCAATTTACTCAACCCAGGAAATCACTACCTTCTCCTGTTTTGTTTTCAATCATGTCATGTACTTCTTTCACTCTTGCTAGGTTGAAATCTTTGATTTCTTTTTCAATATTTGAATTTTTAAAACTTGTTTTTATCATTTTTTTATACCTCTTTTGTTACTATTTTGATTCTACGCTAGTTTTTAAATTATCAAAACCGCTTTTTGTTTCTTTTATTTTAGTTTCTGGCGGTTTTAATTGTTCTGGTCTAATAGCTTTAAAACTAAGTTTAACTTGGTTTTTTTCTTTTAAAAGCTCTATAACTTCAACTTCATACTCATCATCTAATTTTAGAAAGTCATCTACACTTTTAACAAAGTAGTCTGATATTTCTGAAACATGAATTAACCCTTTGATTATTTCGCCTTGTTCTTGAACTTCACAAAAAGCACCATAGTTAACAATAGCAGTAATTTTTGCTTTAACTTTTTGTCCTTTTTCTAACATCCTATTGCTCTCCTTACAAATTAATTATAAACTTAATTTGTATTAGTAATAACTAATTTGAAAAAAATTTTTAAAAAGTAGGTGTAATTTTGGAAAAAAATATTTTAGAAGAAAAAGTAAGGGCAACTCTTGATCAATTGAGAATGTATATTACTCAAGATGGTGGAGATATGGAATTTGTCGCAATAAGGGATAGATTAGTTTACATAAGGCTCAAGGGAAATTGTGTTGGATGCGGACTTACTGAACTTACTTTTAAAGAAGGTGTTGAAGGTGTTCTTATTGAAGAATATCCTTACGACATTGATGGCGTAGAACTTGTTATGTAATTTAAGATACTAGGAGACTTATATATGTTTTTATCAGATACCACTGACATTATTAATACTGTTCTTAGTGCAGTTTCAACAATTACAGTATTTACAGCTTCACTTTTAATACCTTTTTTAGTAAAAAAGTATAACGATAAAAAGCAAAAAGGTGATGCTGCGGAAAATTCATTATTAGATGCATTTGATAAATATTTCTCAGATGACTATCCAAAGAATGATTTTGAATGATATTTAGCAGAAATTAGAGCCGTTATTAAGAAATACGAAATTAAAATTATAACTTGTACAAATTGTAAGAAAAAATGTTCTTCAAGCAATTATATGGAATGATTCACAACAGTTGATAAAGTGATTCCAGAAGTCAACAACTTTAGTTTTAAAGTTGGTAAGGTTGGTTTTTCACTAAGTTTAAACTGTCTATACTGTTATAAATGTTCAACTAAAAAAGTAACAAAAAAAGCAATTACTTAATTGCTTTTTTATTTGTTTTATCCATTATTTACTTATTTTTAGTTTAATCTAATAATTAGTTTTTAATATAAAAAACAGATCTTAAAGATCTGTTTTAAGTTTTTAATATAAATATAAAAGTACTATTTTATATGTTTGATAGTCCAATTTGTTTTAAAGCACTTGAAAGGATTGGAATGGCTTGTCCAGTATAGAAATTCATTCTGTCAGAAGTTCCTTGTCTAGCGGCAAGATCAATAAATTCAGCACCTTTTAATAGCAATTTTTTAGCATTTACAATTTCAGGTGTGTGTTCAACATAATTTAAAAAATCATAAGCTTGACTAACTGCTGGATAAGCAAGTTGTATAAACTTTAATTTTGATGAAACATTTGTTGTTGTTACAGAGTTTGATAAAGAACCAATTGCATAACTGGTAAAATCTTGTGCTTGCTTTTTATTTTGCTCGTTATAATTTACTCCAATATTTCATATTGCACTTGAAAGACTTCTAACGGCTTGTCCAGTATAGAAATTCATTCTGTCAGAAGTTCCTTGTCTAGCGGCAAGATCAATAAATTCAGCACCTTCTAATAGCAATTTTTTAGCATTTACAATTTCAGGTGTGTGTTCAACATAATTTAAAAAATTATAAGCTTGACTAACTGCTGGATAAGCAAGTTTTATAAAAGTTAATTTTGATGAAACATTTGTTGAAGTTATAGAATTTGATAAAGAATTAATTGCATACTCAATAAAATCTAGTGCTTGCTTTTTATTTTCATCTCTATAATTTTCACTTGATAAAACATTATTTTCATTTGTCTCTAAAATTGGCATCACTGCTGATGTTCCAAAAGTTAAAGACCCCATTAAACAAAGTAATTTTATCATTTAAGTTTTTCCTCTCTTTTAGCAACCCATACACTAATGTTGAATTAACATTATTGCTATACTAATAATTATATTTTATATTTATGGATTTAGCAATTTTATAAAACGTTTGAGACACTTTAAAAACCTCATTTTATGCCCCAATTAAAAAAAATTCAAAATAATATAAATGATTGATTTAATTGAATAAAAACACCAAAAAATGGTGTTTTTAAATATAGTTTAAAAGTTTAACATTAGCGATTATCGATAATAAAAAAGTACTTTTTGAAGCAATTATAATATCTTGTTCTCTTTTAAAACTTTGGAGCAATGCTTTTTTATCCAACAGATCCTTCCATATCCATTTTAATAAGTTGATTTAATTCAACTGCATATTCTAAAGGAAGTTCTTTTGTAAAGGGTTCTAGGAATCCCATAACTATAATTTCTAAAGCTTCTTGTTCATCTAAGCCCCTACTCATTAAGTAAAATAATTGTTCTTCACTAACTTTCGAAACTGTAGCTTCATGTTCTATTTGTGATTGATTGTTATGAACTTTATTTTGAGGAATTGTATCTGAATGTGATTGGTTATCCAAAATTAAAGTGTCACACTCAACTCTCGCTTTTGAATTTATTGCATTAGGTCCAATATATGCTAGCCCTCTATAGTTAGCAGTACCACCTTGGAACGTAATTGATTTAGAAACAATTTTTGATTTTGTTTCTTTTCCTAAGTGAATCATTTTACTTCCAGCATCTTGATAAACACCTTTTTTAGCAACAGCAATGGAAATAGTATCTCCTTGAGCTCTATCTCCTTTTAGGATACATGATGGATACTTCATATTTACTTTTGAACCAATGTTTCCATCAATTCATTCCATTCTTCCATCTTCTTCAACAATACTTCTTTTTGTAACTAAGTTTAAAACATTATCACTTCAGTTTTGAACGGTAGTATATCTAACACTCGCTCTCTTACCAACATAAATTTCAACAATAGCTGCATGTAAATTATTTTCAGAGTAAATTGGAGCTGTACAACCTTCAATATAATGTAGTTCGGCATCATCTTCAACGATAATTAGTGTTCTTTCAAATTGCCCTGAAGCTTGATAATTGATTCTGAAATATGCTTGTAAAGGTTTTTCTAATTTAACTCCGCTAGGAACATAAATAAAAGTACCTCCAGATCAAACAGCACCGTTTAATGACGCATATTTATTGTCATCATTTTTTACTAATTGACCAAAATGCTTTTTGAATAACTCTGGATATTTTCTTAAGGCGGTGTCACAATCTGTGAAAATTACCCCTTGCTTTGTTAACTCATCGTTCATTCTTTCATAAACAGGACGAGCATCTCATTGTGCATTAATACCTGCTAAAAAGTTTTTTTCAGCTTCAGGAATACCTAATCTATCAAAAGTTCTTTTAATTTCTTCTGGAATTTCATCTCATGTTTTAACAGTTTTACCAGCACCCTCAGTGTAGTAATAATAATCATTGAAATCTATTCAATTTAAGTCTGGACCAAATGATGGTTGAGGCTTTTGATCAAAAATTTTCAAACTTTCTAATCTATAATTCAACATTCATTCAGGCTCTTCTTTATATTTTGAAATCTCTCTAACAACTTCTTCATTCAAACCTTTTTGAACTTTATATGTAGAAACCTCTCCCTCATTAAAACCATATTTGTAGTCAGATATTTGTTTGATTTCTTCTTCTTGTTTTAATTTTTTCATCTTCTACACCTCCTTATTTAATATAGACTTAAATCCATCAGCGCCAAGTAGTGCGCAATTTATTCTATTTCCTTGTTTGTTTATTTCTCAAAAAGCAATTAGTTCATCGAGAATTGATTCATCATATTCATTTCCGGCAATCATATTGTAATAATTGACGAGTTGTTCTTTTGCTTCTTCTACATTTAACTGTTTTAATTTTGAACATAAAATATCTGTTGAGGCAGTTGATATTGCACAAGCATTTCCATCAAATCTCGCTTCAATAATTTTTTCATTTTCGATTAATAGTTGAACATTTATTTCATCACTACAAGTTGGAGAATCTTGAAATTTAATAATCGCTTTATCATTTTCAATTAAACCTTTGTAATCTGGTTCTGTATAATGTTCCATTATAATTTGTCTTAATTGTATTTTGTCATCTTTATCAAACACTATATAAACCTCCTTATATTATTTCGTTAATTCAACTGTCACAATCTTTTAAAGCTTCTATAAATTTATCAATGTCTTCTTTTGTGTTATATATTGAAAAACTTGCCCTTATTGTTGAACTGATTTTAAATAAATCCGTTGCAAGTCTTGCACAATGTTTTCCAACCCTAACTGAAATATTGTATTTTTTATTTAAAAATGCTCCAAAATCTTGTGAATTTACATTTTTTAAATTAAATAAAACTATGGGTTGATCATTTTCAATATTATAAAATTCAAATTTACTTTCTTCTATTTCATTTAATTTACTTCTAAAGTATTTTTTTAATTCCTTTTCATAAGTGATTAAATTTTGCATTTTAAATTCATTAATAATATCCAAACAAACATTAAAAGCATATATAGCAGATAAATTTAAGGTTCCTGCTTCAAACTTATCTGGTATTGGAGCTAACTTGTAGTTTTCTACATTAATACTTGTGTTATTTCCACCACCATAAAATATTGGTTTTAATCATTTTAGTATTTCTTTTTTTGCTCACATTACCCCAAGACCAAACGGCCCATATAATTTATGAGTTGAAAAGGCAATACAATCAACATCTAAATCAATCACATTTATTTCATTGTGTGCAATTGATTGCGCTAGATCTAGAATTACAATAATATCTTTATTAATTGTTTTTATATCCTTAACAATTTGTTTAACATCATTTAACCCTGCTGTTGTGTTTGAATTCATAGCAAATGAAACAACTTTAGTTTTTTCATTTACCTTATATTTTAATTTTGAAAGGTCAATCAAAAAGTTCTCATCCAAATCTAAATAATCAATTTTTAGTTCCTCTTCTTCGCTTAAAACCATTCACGGCAATAAATTTGATGAATGCTCCATTTTAGTCAATAAAATCTCATCACCTTTTTTTAAATAACTTCTCATACCAAAAGCTAATTGATTTAAAGAATGTGTTGTTCCACTTGTAAAAATTATTTCTTCTGGGTTGTTTGCACCAATAAAATCAGCTACTTTTTTTCTTGTTTCTAATAACATTTGATTTGCTTTATAAGCATTATCAAACAAATTATTATGTGTGTTTGCACCAATTTCTAAATCATACTTACTTTGAGCTTCAATAACTTTATCTAATTTAATTGATGTTGCTGCTGAGTCAAAATAAATTTCTTTGGTATTATTTTTAAAATATGAAAAGTTATCTTTAAAATTCATTTAAATCATTTCCTTTAATTTTTCTTTTAAGTGGTTTAATAATTCTTCATCACCAATTTCTTGAAATACTGGTTCAAAATAACCATTTATAATTAATTCTTGAGCTTGTGTTTTATTTAAACCCCTCGATAATAAGTAGAATACTTGATCTGGGTCAAGCATACCAATCGCATTAGCATGACTTGCTACAATATCATTTTCATCAATTAACAATACCGGATCAGAATCTGCTTTTGCTTCTTTATCTAAAACTAAAAGTCTAAGTTCTTGATGTGCTTCCGCTTGATTTGAACCCTTTTTAATATCACTTATACATCTTATAAAACCTTTTGAAGTATCTTTTAAAACTTCATAAGTTTTAATGTTTGAATAAGAATTTCTTGCATTATGAACAGATTTTATAACCGAGTTCTTTTTAATATCTTTATTAATAATTGTTGAATTATAAAATTCAACAGCTGTATTTTCCTCATTTAAATTTATTGTAAAATTATCATCACAATTATAATTTGCTATATTTGAAATTTTTAAATCTAACTTTGAGTTTTTCATTAAATTAAAAGTTATATTAAATTCTTTTTTTGAATTTTCTTTTGAAGGCAGAAACAAAATCACTACTTTCATTTCAACATCTTGTTCAATGTTTAAATCAACCGATCCAAACTTGTTTTCTAATAGGATTATTTTGTTTTCACTTTCGCTAAATGTGAAGTTTGAAGGCAAGTTATCTCTAAAATCTATATATGATTCGTTTAACTTAATGTTAATCATTATTTAGCCATTTCCTTTACTCATGCATAACCTTCTGTATTTATTCTTTCAACTATTTCATTTCCACCACTTGTTATGATTTTTCCATCAATAATAACATGAGCGTGAGTTGGTAGTACTTTTTTAAAGAATCTATCATAGTGAGAAACAATAACCATTGCATTTGTTGATAAGTCAACATCATTTAAGTTTTTTGAAACAACCTCTAATGCATCAACATCCAATCCTGAGTCGATTTCATCAATTAAACTAAAGATTGGATTTAGCATTTTTAATTGAAGAATTTCATTTTTTTTCTTTTCTCCACCACTAAAGCCATCATTCACAAATCTTTTTAGCATGTTTAAATCAAAGTCCAATTCATTTGCACCTTGTTTAATATCTTTAAAAATTTCTTGTAATTTCTTTTTTTCATCACTGTGAGCATTTACTATGTATTTTAAAAACTCTAAGTTTGAAACTCCCGGAATTGTTTGTGGATTTTGCATTGCTAAAAACAATCCCACCTTACTTCTTTCATCGACACTTAATTCAATTATTGATTCACCATCAACTAAAATATCTCCTGATGTTATTTCGTATTTTGGGTGACCCATAATAGCCATCAACAAAGTTGATTTACCATTACCATTTGGACCCATAAGAGCATGAATTTCTCCTGAATTAACAGTTAAATTTACTCCTTTTAAAATTTCTTTATCTTCTATACTTACATATAGATCTTTAATTTCTAATTTATGCATTTTTAAAAAGCTCCTTGCATTATTATTATAGATTTTTATCTTTCAAAATAAAACATATTTTTAATGTATCTTATATCTAATAAAATTATTATTTTATTTATAATTTAAATTTTAATTTAATGTCTTTTTGACTTATTTTTCATTATAATTATTTTGAAATATAAACCAAGGAGTGAATGGTGTGAAAAAATTATTAACACTATTAGGAAGTGTTAGTTTAATGACAACAACAGCACAAATGGCTGTTGCTTGTAGTCCGAACTACGATCAAAAAGATAAAGACGGAAACTCAATTCTTATTCAATTTTTACAATCAATAGATGGTAAAGCGCAAATCAGTTCAACTGATGTTTTATGAAAATTAATTAATACAAATGGTCCAAAAAATAGAGAAAAACTTACTTTAGACCTATTAAAAATGATAAATCTTTCTATACTGTCAAATGCAAAAGACTTAAATGATGATAGCATTTATGCTAATTATAATTTACAAAACACTTTAAATGAGAGATGAACTTCTTTAAATGCAGCTGTAGATAGACAGATTTCAACAGAAAAAGATAAATACAAAAAAGACTATGGTAAAAAATGAGAAAAAGAATGAAATAAAATGCTTGTTAACAGATACAGCGTTTATCAAGATGATGTTAAATCAATGGATCAAGAATTCTTAGAAAATAAATATAAATCAGATATTTTATTGTCAGATACAAATAATAATGCTTCAAAAGCATTATTAGATGTTTTACTTAACACTGATCAAATGGGTGTAACTTGAATAAGTTCAATCGATGTAATCAGAAAATATAACGCATTAGAAAGAATTGTTAATACAAACAAAGAAAATGATGCAAATATTGCAAATTATTTAAAAGCAGATTTAAATCAAATTGCACAAATTGAAAATTCAACAACCAATGAAGCTAACAAATGAAAACCAACAACTTTAACTTTACAAAATACAGATAAAGAGTTGGCAGATGCAGCAAGAAATGCTATAGCAAATGTCAAAGTATCAGATATAAAACACGATACACCAGTTAGTGTAAATGAATTTACTGTAAGTGATACAAATGGTTCGAGAGCTGGATTTTTAAGTAACTCTCAAAGATTTTTCTTAGATAAGTTTTATACAACTCAAGCCCCACTTGCAATAAGTGAAGTGGTAATACCCTTCTCTGCAAACGGTTCATTTGATAATGGAGTAATTGCTCAAGATTTCCATTCAGATGATGGTCTTGATCAAGTAAATAACCAAAAATTAATGCAACAAATATTGGGTGAAAATAGCGTAGCAGATTGAAATCGTTGGGTTGTTTCTAAATCAACAGATTATGAAAAAGCTACAATTAAAAATTATGATAAACTTATGACTTTAAGTAATTCTACAGATTTTACACAAGATATGCGTTCTGTAGTTTATGACTTTGTTTTAAATGATAAAGAAAATAATACTAACGGTTCAAAAATAGATACAGGAACTACTTTTGATGACTTAGTTAAAGATTTATCAAGAACATCTGGAAAAGATAATCACTTTTATAAATATGATGATTTAGGAAGAGTTTACTATATAGATTCAACAGGTATGCATATTGTTCAGATTGATGGTTATAAATTTTTAGTTGATTCAAAAACATCTGAAAAAAAAGGTACTAAACAAAACGGTTTATCAGAAGATGGTAAACAAATTAATTCCGATACTTTGGCTGAATTAAATGAATTTAAAAAATTTAATAGTTTAGATAATAATGAAAAAGTTATTACAATGAAAAACACTGAGAGTAATGCTTATAAAAAATTAAATTCAGCTGTAACAAATCCATATTTACATTATTTAGTTAATAATTCAATGTTAAAAGGTCTTGAAGGTACTTATTCAAGTTTTGATATAATGTCAGAGGTTAAAACATGATCTCAAGTAAGTTCATCTGATTCATCTACATTTTATTGAACAACATGTGTTTTTGATTATTTTAGAACAATTTCAAATGAAAAAAGTCAAGAAAAATTCATACAACAATATATTTCATTTGAAACAAGTGATGAAAACACTGAAAACAGCAATCAAGTTATTCAGAACACAGAAAAGTGATTTTTTGAAGCAGTTAGCACAAAACAAAGTTCAATTGCAAATAAACCTGGACAACTATTTAAAACAGAAGATAAAAAATGAACAGATGAAATTAACTCAAAAACATCAGCGAGTGGTTATCCAAAATTAACTTTGATAAACAAAAACATTGGTAAAATTACAAATGTTGCAGGTTCAACATTTTGAGCACCAACAGATAACGGTTCAAATAACAGTGCTTTTGTAATCGAGTCAGATACTTCTTACTCTTTAAACTATTCAATAATAATTGAAGCAATTGAGAACTCATATAGAGAATCAAAAAATGGAGGTGCTAAATAATGAAAAGATTATTAGGTGTGCTTAGTGCTCTTTCATTAACTGTTTCTGCTCCATCTCTTGTTGTAGCTTGTGGAACAAATACAAGAATAACTAATCCAAAGTTAAACCAAGAATTAGCTAAGCAACTTTTAGTTTCTATTTCAGGAAACAAAGAACTTGCAAATATAGACTTTGGTTCTATGTTTACTGATGCAGAAATTGAATCAGTAATTGTAAACATGGTAAATGAATTGCTTTCATTGCAATATAGTTTTGATTCTACAAATTCAATTTATGATCAATTGGGTTTTAAAGATAAATACACTAGCAATAATAACGATGGTATTGAAATTGCCTTTAAAAACAAATATAACCTGGAATCAAGAACAATAGCCGAAAATAAACTATTTGAAGATTACACAAAATCATTTGATAGCACACTTCTTGATTATTGAAGTGTAGATAACAATTACAACTTAAACATTCAAAGAGAAGTTGTTGTAAATGATTCTAATGGAGTTCCCATTACGGTTTCTTCTGCAAATAAATATATTTATTTAAACTCTGATGCAGAAGCCAATTCAGCTTGAAGATTTACAAATGAGATGGGTTCTCCTGAAGGTTCATCAAATGATGACAATTTACCAACAATTGAACAGTTAACTCAAGAATTTAAAAACAATACTAATTCACCTTTTTATGTAAAGGATGAAGAAGGAGTAGTAAAAAATATTTCTTCAAAAACAGCTCTTTATTTAAGATTCCAAGATTATTTTGAATCAAAACTTATGGAAGATATAAATGAAAATTTATTAACAAATGCTTATTTAAAATCAACAATGTTCAATGTTAAACAATTTACAAATGATCAAGGAGAATTAGAGAAAGCACCTTTCATAAATCCTTCTTCAGCAATGTTTTCAAGAACTCAAAACTTAAATGAAACTTCAATTAACGAGTATTGAAAAACAAATGTAAAAATGGTTTGAACAATGAGATTTGATGTTACAGATAAATCAAACATTACAAATATAAATAACGTAATTAATAATTCACCAATAATAAACAGTGCTTCTGGAGCATTAGATCAAAGTAAAAATCTTAGTGATATATATGATTTATTTAGCTCAGTTAGTGAAACAATTAGACCAATTGAAGATCAAAAAAGTGGATACGATTCATACTTTGGTTTAAGTGGCTACCAAGGTTTAACGCTATATAATGGTGAAAACTCAATCGGAGAAAGCCCGATATCAGGGAAGTCTTATGAGTCTGCTGTAAAAAATTGAAATAATACAGCAGGAGTTCTAAAACAAAACTCAGAAACTTTCTTATTTAATGATAGTGAAAACGGCAATTATGCTGACTTAGTATTGATTTTACCAATATATATGATTGAATTACTTGGTGGTTCAACTGAGTCGGACCATTATTCAATAAAAGGTAAAGAAGTTTCATCAAATTCATTTGCTGAAAAGCAAGAAGAAAGCAAAATAAAATTCAGTAGTACTTCAAATGATTTAAATCAATACAAAAATAGGTGAAATAACAATAATAATAAAAAATTACATTCAAAAGATGTTGCTGCTTTAGCAACAGATGATGTAAAACAAGAAGCTTTACTAAATCAAATAATGTATGCATTATCAAAAGATAGTTCATCTAGTGATTTAGCTAAAACAATAATCTACACAAAGTATTTAGATGCAGATCAAGTTTATTATGCTGGATTATGAGATACAATTGGTACTTACATAAAAAGTGAAGATGATAAAGACGATTAAAAATTAAAATAAACCCATAAAAGGGTTTATTTTTTTATAGAATATTAATGAAAAGAGGTTTTAATATGGATTGTATATTTTGTAAAATAATTAATAAAGAAATGGATGCAAAAGTAATTTATGAAAATGAATATACATTAGCGTTTTTAGATATATTCCCCAACAGTAATGGACACTCACTTGTGATACCTAAAAAGCATTTTGAAAATTTTGAAGAAACAGATGATTTTTATTTACAAGAAGTTGTTAAAACTAAGAAAATAGTTTCAAAAATATTAAAAGATAAATTAAATCCAAAGGGAATGAATTATGTTTCAAATCAAGGATCAGAGGCATTTCAAATGGTATTTCACTATCATGAACACATAATTCCAAAGTATATAAAAGATGAGGGATATGCTTTTAAAATTAATGCACAAAACTTATCATCTATTGATGAAGTATTTGAAAAACTAAAATAAAAAGGAGTCTAATTAGACTCTTTTTTATCATAGTGATTTAAATAACTTCTTCCCTCTTCAGAAAGAATTCTTCCGGTTCAAGCACCTTTTTCAACCTTTGCAAGTTCATCGTTAATTTTGTAAATTCTTGCATCCATTGCATCTAAAGAAGATATTATTACACCTTCTATTAAATTTGGTTCTACTGGTGATCCATATTCGTTTTTACCATGACTCGATAATATAACGTGTTGTAATTTCAATACTTCTCTACTGTCTTTATAACCTAGTTCAATGGCTTTGTTGGAAACGAAAGTATTCCCTATAGAAATATGACCCAGCAATCTTCCTTCATCAGTATATTCAGAAGCATTTTTACCATCCATTTCAATTACTTTTCCAATATCATGAAGTATTGCCCCACAATAAACTAATTCTCAGTCAATTTCGGCATATTTATATACATCTTTAATGGCTTTTGCCCCCATTAAAAGAGAGTAACTATGTCAGAAAAGCCCACCAATAACATTATGGTGAATACTTACAGCTGCAGGATAAGTTTTAAATTCAACTTCATATTGTTTTATTATTGATAAAGTTAATGTTCTGTAAATATCATTTTTTATACTTTCAATGAAATCTATTAATTTTTCATAGTTGTTATCAACATTTATAGGTGCACTAATGCTAAACATCTCTTCTTTAATATCGTGTTTTGCAAAGTCTTCTTCTTTAATTATTTCATAAGAGTTAACTTTTAATTGTAACTGTTGTCTGTAAACATTTGTTGCAGCTTCAATTTTAACAATTTCTCCATTTTTTAATTCTTCTGAATCTTTATCTGTTGAATTTCAAAGTCTAGCTTCTATTCTCCCAGACATATCAACTAAGTTTAAGATCAAATAGTTCGATCCATTATTTCCTGTTGATAATATAGTTTTTTCTATTCTAGCTATTAAAGTTACTAGTTTACTGTCAGCATTAATTTGATTAATCATATTTGCACTCCTCAAAGATAACTTAATTTTAACAAAAAAAACACTATTAATTAGTGCTTATTTCTTATTATATTAAAAATCCTGGATTTTTTAATATACTTATAAATTCTTTTCCAAAAACAATTGCATCTTCTGGTTCTAAAACATTTTGATTAAATGCAAAATTTACTTTTACAAAATTAGATAAATTACCATCTTCTTTAAATGAATTTGCAATTGATGAAATGTAAATTGAAATTAGTGACTCTTTTGATAATCCGAAACTTGCATTATCAATTCCAAAGTTTGAAAGATCATAAATTGCAACCTTAACTTCTTCATTATTTTTAGATTCATTTTTTTCAATTTCTTTAGAAATATTTAAGATACTTGAATCTTCTTGCACTTTAACAACGGTGTCTTTAAATTCAACACCATTAGTTTTAATCAATCTAACTAATGAATTATTTGAATCTAATTCATTAAATTTAGATAAAGTCTTTTTAAGAGCTTTTACATAAAAAGCATTTAGCTCCAAATCTGCTCCTTGTTCTTGCAAGGGTTCAATCATTAAAGTTTGTAAACTTATTAAAGCAGTAATGTCCAACTTAAATGAGAAGTGGCCAACATTTGTTTTATCTACAACAACTGTTTTTTCAGTTATACTTCCCCCATTTTTATTTTGGTTTAGAGGCATCGCTGACACTTCTTTTATTTTTTCATCTAGTTTTTTTATTTTTTCCTCCACTTTAGCCAATAATGAACTAATAGTTTTTGAGCTTTCTTCTTTAGTATTAGAAATGAAACTAGACACTTTCTCACTAACCTCTTTAAATTTATCTTCAAATTGGTTCATATCCACTTCTTGAGTAGATTTTTTTAATTTATCTCCGAATTGGTTAATTTTTGAATCAATATCTTTTATTTTAAACTCAAGTTCTTCTTCTTGTTCTTTTATTGTATGAATTTGATTCTCCAATTCCTCAATTTTTTCTTCATGAAATTCATACAAGTAATCAAATTTTGGTCCTTCATGGTTGAATCCTTCTTTATCGGCTTCAACTCTTTTCTCCAACTCTTCTTTTTCCTTATTAATTTCAGCTCTTAAGTTTTCAATAACTTCTTTATTTTCTTCTATTTTCAGATCTTCTTGTTCTTTATTTTCAGTTTCTAAAACTCCACTTTCAACAGCTCTTCCTTCTGATTCGGGTGTAAATTTAGATAAAAACTTGTGTTTTGATAATTTTTCTAAAACTTGAGTTTCAGAAACTTTTGGGTCATGATTTAAAAATATTTCTTTATCTTTTTCATCTTCAAAAACTAAAGCATGATTAATTGCCAACTCCTCTGTTATTGAGTCAGAGACGGTTATTGGTTTGATATCTAATTTAGCTAGTGTATTTTCACTTTTAGTAAATACGGGCGCTTCAAATTTATCAGAATCATTATTACTTTCATTTATGAAATCCTCAACAATTTCGTCAATCGCATTTTTTTCGCTAACTTCTTTTGCATCTTTGATGTTCAAAAAATCCAAACTTGAAATTTCTTCTGTTAATGATTCAGAAACCTCAATATATTTTCTATCATCTTTTTTTGCTTCAAATTTTTCTTCAATAGAATTTATTTTAAAGTCCTCGTTTATTTGATCAAAAGATTTTGTTACACCAACTTCTTCATAATCACCACTTTTTAGGTATTCTAAACTAGAAATTTCTTCTGTTAATGATTCATCTGTTTTAATTGTTTCATTATATTGTTGTTTTTTTTCTTCGCTAGGTTCATTTATTAACTTCTCTAGATAACCAAATTCATTTAATCCATCTTTTAAAGTATCATTAATATTCGATGGCTTTTTTAATAGGCTATTTATTTCTTTTTCTGAAAATATATCAAAAACAGTATCACCATGTGAAACTATTAACGATTCAATTACATAAATATTTCTAATAACACCTTCAATAGTAGATACTATTTCAAATTTTTCTAATTGTGTTGAAATTAAAGCAAGAACTTCATCTTTTTTAACTGGTTGTCCTTCTTTTACTAAAACCTTTTCAACAATACCCTTATATTTTTTGGCGTTTTTAAACTTGATTTTTTCCATAAATAGCCCTTTCAGTTAAAGTGTTGCCCAAACACTATACTTTTTTATTTTACACTACTTTATAGGAGTATTTAAAAAATTTTACATAGCATCTAACATTAGTTTAGTTGATTCGGAT
The DNA here is from genome assembly GCF_002865545.1 of Spiroplasma monobiae MQ-1. Lineage (NCBI taxonomy): Bacteria > Bacillati > Mycoplasmatota > Mollicutes > Entomoplasmatales > Spiroplasmataceae > Spiroplasma > Spiroplasma monobiae. The sequence goes on from NZ_CP025543.1 coordinate 702,486, forward strand.
ATGTCCAATAGTTTTTTAAATACTTTTTGAAACATATCTGCCCTATTAAAGTGTTCCATCCTTAAACCTTTACATTGAGAAATTAATACTAAAATCATTTTTGATAAATCCATCATTTCAGATTTAGTATTCAAAAATATAGGACCTAAATTTCTATATAAAAGCATTGCATTTGATATTAAATATATAAATAGATTTGTGTGTTGACCCAATGGTTTTTCAATAGCAAAATATATCATGGTTATAAGTAAATCTTCTAATAAAGCTTCAATTGTTGCTTCTTCAATAAGACTTTCTTCAAAAAATTCTATCATTTTTATAGTTTTGGCAGTTCCGTCTTTAAGATTATCAAAAGCATCAATGTATTCTTTTGTTTCATCCAACAATATATATATTTCCATGTAATCTTCGGGTTTAAAAGCTCATTTATGTAATTGCCCTTCTCTATAGTTCTCTTTTGATTCTATAATTTTCAATCTTATAAGATTTCAAACTATTAAAAAACTAATTAGTTTTTTCCCGTAAATTTCTTCAGAGTCATCAAGAAGATATTCATCATTTGCAATAAGTTCAAATACCTCATCTTCTGAAAATTCAACATCATTGTAATAAGAAAGGTTTGTAACAATTTTAGAACCTATAGTAGCTCACACTTTTTTCTTCTTGTACATAAAAGTACCTCCATTTATAGTGATTTTATAATCTAAATTGAGTAAAGTTTTTTTATAGTGTCTAAAGAATTTTTGTAAATATATTCATTTTTCTCTTTCTTTGATTCAAATTTTATATTTAAATCAATTTTTATTAATCCCATATTCGATTTCATAGGTTTTAGTTTTTTGTGTTTAGGATTTGTTATGTAGCCAATTAAGCTCCCGATAACAGTTTCTTGGGGTAATGGTTTATATTTTTGCTTATTAATTACACTTAAAATACCCATTGCAGCCACCAAACCAGATGCAAAAGATTCAATATACCCTTCAACTCCAGTAATTTGACCTGCAAAAAAAATATTTTTCTTTCTCATCATTTGCAATTTATTATTAAGTATTTTCGGAGAGTTTATAAAGTTATTTTTGTGCATAACTCCAAATCTTCTGAAAACTGCATTTTCAAGACCTGGTAATGTTGAAAATATTTCCTTTTGTTCTTTTCAAGTTAAATTTGTTTGAAAACCTACAATATTATAAAGATTATCAATTGCATCATCCCTTCTTAATTGAACAACTGAATATGGTTCTATTCCTTCTTCGTTTGTTAAACCATTTGGAGACATTGCCGATCTTAAAAGTATCTTTTTAGATGTCTTTGCAAGTTGTTCTATTGGTTGGCAACCTTTGAAAAAGATTTCTTGTTCAAAGTCCTTTAATTTAACTTGTTCTGCATTAATCAATCTATTATGAAAATCATTGAATTGTGTTTCGTTTAGAGGAATACAAATATAACTATTATCATTTTGATGTCTTGATTTATAATATACTTTTGAAAAATCAATTGAGCTCTTTTCTAAAATAGGTGCAGATGCATCTAAATAAAATAATTTTTGCTTACCTAGAATTTGTTCTAATTTGATTTTAAATTCTTCAGAACAAAGCGGTCCTGTTGCAATCAAAACTAATTCATCAGTTTCCAAATCTAGAAACTCTTCTTCAAAAATTTTAATATTTTTATGTTCTCTGATTCTCTTATCGACTAATTTTGAGAATTGTTCTCTGTCAACTGCAAGAGCATCATCAGAAGGTATTTGTGTCTTATAAGCACATTCTAAAATAAAAGAACCCAATAATTCAAGCTCTTTTTTTAATATACCAACTGCATTTTGTGTAGATACACTTCTGAAAGTGTTTGAGCAAACCAATTCAGCAAATGTTTCTAAAGTTTGAATTTCATTTTTATGAATTTTTTTCTTTTCATATAAATGAACTTCAACACCATTTTCTGCAAGCTGTCAAGCAGCTTCACAACCAGCAAGTCCAGCACCAATAATTGTAACTTTCATTTTAATTCTCCAAAAGTTTGTCTATTTTTTCACTATTAACCGGCTCATCTCAACTAGAATTATCCCTAACGCAAGTTCCAACATGAATATCCTTTGAAATTTGATTTAATTCTAAGAAGTTTTCTTGATTTACTCCTCCACCAATTAAAATTTTAGTATTTAAATTTAGTGAAACTAGATTTTTAATAACTTCTTTTCCTTTTAAAATATCTTTCCCACCGCTAGTTAAAACATTTGTTATACCTAATTCATTTAGAACTTTATAAGATAATTCAAAATCTTCAACCTCATCAAAAGCTTTGTGGAATGTTATTTCTAAATTCTTCTTAATTTTTATTACTTCTTTTAAAAATTCCACATCAATAGTTAGATCTTTATTTAAAGACCCTATGACAATTCCGTTTGCTTTTGTTTTTGAAATAAATTCAACTTGCTCTAGCATTTCATTCTTTTCTTTTTTGTTATAAAAGAAGTCTTTATATGTATTTCTAACCATTATGTTTAATGGCAATTTTGAGATTTCACAAGCCCTTATTATATCTTCCTTTTCAGGAGTCAGTCCCCCAACTGTTAATTCTTTGCAAAATTCTATTCTATTTGCCTTTGAATTATTAATTATTTCTATATCTCTTACATCTTTGGCGATGACTTCTAATAACATATTATAAATATTCCTCTAGTTCTCTAATTTTGTCTAATTTTTCTCAACTAAATTCCTTTTTACCAAAGTGTCCATACTTACTTGTTCTAAAATAAACAGGTTCTTTTAATTCTAATTTATTTATAATTGAACTTACTTTAAAATCAAAATTTTCTTTTAAAGCTTTATACATAACATCCATTGAAACTTTGTTTGTTCCAAATGTTTCAATAAAAACAGAAACTGGCTCTGATTTTCCAATTGCATAACTTACTTGAATTTCTACTTTATCAGCTAATTTTGCAGCAACCATATTTTTAGCTGCATATCTACACATGTAAGCAGCACTTCTGTCCACTTTACTTGGATCTTTTCCAGAAAAAGCTCCACCACCATGGCGTGAGTAACCTCCATATGTATCAACTATTATTTTTCTTCCTGTAAGTCCTGTATCACCTTTTGGTCCACCTATAACAAATCTTCCTGTGGGATTAATAAGAACATTAAAATCTGTATTCAAATTATATCTTTTTGCAATAACATCCATAATATTTGTTTTTACAAACTTTTCAAATTCTTCTTTATTATATTCTGCATCATGTTGAATAGACATTAGGATGGTTTCAATTCTTGGGTTATTTTCATTTGTATAATCCATAGTTACTTGAGATTTCATATCGGGTTGTGCTCATTTAAAAGCGTTTGCTTTTCTTAATTTAGAAGCTATATGCACTAAATCATGAGCGACTTGAATTGAATAAGGCATATAAGTTGTTGTTTCATTATTCGCATAACCAAACATGATACCTTGATCTCCAGCACCCATTTCTTCTTGGTCGACACCCATTGCAATATCAGGCGATTGAGTATTTATTTTTACTACAATTTCACAATTATTTGGATCAATTCCTGTTTTTGCATCGTTATATCCAACTTTTTCTAAAACTCATTTTGCAATACCTGCATAATCAACTTTTGCTTTTGTAGTTATTTCTCCACCAACCAATAAATAGTCTTCTGTAACAAATGTTTCACAGGCTACTTTTGAATTTGGATCTTGCTTTAAACACTCATCTAAAATAGCATCACTAATTTGATCACAAATTTTATCTGGGTGCCCCTCTGAAACTGATTCGCTAGTAAATAATCTTCTCATAATATTTTTCTCCTCTTTAATAAAAAAACCTCTCCAACAAAAGAGAAGTTTTAAAGTCTCATCGTTGGTTTCCCCTTTATTTGAGCACCTAATTAAATAGGTTGCTACCACTTCTTTGAGTTATTTTCTCTCTGTGGTTCTTAATAAGAATTATTCAGTTTTCTAAAGTAATAATAACAAATATTTATATGTTTTTGAGTATTAATTCAAATATTTGTTCTGAATCTTTTGTATTTAATAGGTAGTGCTTTTTACCTTTTATTGTTTCTAAATTATACTTTTCTTTATCTAGTTTTGATAAAAGCTTAACTATATTTTTGGAGTTACAATAAAAATCATTATTGGCTATAAGTAATGAAACTTTGCTATTAGATTTATTTATATTTTTCACATTTAATCTATTAGCCTTTTTTCATAGATAATAATCTCTTGTATTTAAAAAGTTATTTGTTGTATTCTCATCTTCCAGTTTCTTAGAAAAATCCTTATCATCGGTTAAATCAGCTCCATTAATTGCGCTTACAAGCTTTGTATCTGCATTAAAAAGAGTTCCTCATCACAATTTCACATAAAACCCAAAAGTCTTTTTGTAGGGACTGTTAAGCCTAAATGAACTTGCAATAATTTTATAAACTTTTTCTTCGTTTGAAAAAAATGAAGCAATAGTTGATCCAAAACCATCTCCTAATAGAACAATCTTTGCTTTTGGATTTATTTCACTTAATTCATCTATTATCTCTTTTAAATCAGAGATTGTTGTACCAAAATGAAACTGATTTTCATATAAATTTTCACCACAATTTCTTTGATCAAAAGATACTAAGGAATAATTAGATTTTTTATTCTTTTTTAATCAAAAATCCATTTTATCAAAATCTTTTCTATTTCTAAATATGTCATGGATACCTATTATTATGTATTCGGAATTTGAATCTATTTCTCCAAATCATCTAAGTTCATATCCGTCACTTGTTTTAAACATTTTCTTTTTAATTAATTCACTTTTAATGACTATTGCTTTTTTAAATTTTAATTTATTAAACTTAACAATTCTAGCCATTAAAGCCAAAGCGAATATAAATAAAAATGTTCCTATTATTGCATAAACTATAATGCTAAGTAAATCTCAAACTGCACTTCCAATTTCCATATAATCACCTTTTCTAATTATAAATAAAAAAAACACTTTTTTTAAAGTGTTTAATATTGTAAATGTATATTAGTCTCCGTGTGATAAATCTAATGCATAAACATCAAATTGTCCCATGAATCAAAATGCGAAGATAACGTTTTGTTTTCTAATAATGAACTCATCGTTACCCATAACGTTTATTGCTTCATATATAACGTTACCAGCATCTTGCTCAAGGTTAATTCTCATACGTTCAAAGTCATAAATTGTAGATCTACCATACATTTCGTTTTTACGTTCAAATTCAACTTCAGTTAAAATTCTTTCGTATGTATCTCTGTATTTTGCAGCTGTTTTAAGTCTTTGTTCTAGACCTCTACAAACATTTTTAACTTCTTTATCTAAAGCAAACAATGCTTCGTGTAAGTTTCTAAGCTTATCATGTCTTTTCATGTCGTCATCTCCTATAAGGTTATTTCTTTAATAACATTATTATACACAATTTTTGTTAAAAATACTATATAAACTACCTATAAGTGATTTATTTAGTTTTTACTGTTTTTGTGCTTTTTTTGCTATTTTTAACTTTTTTCTTGTCTTTATTATTTATTTTGTTTTCCAGAGAAACAATTGATGCGTTATAAGCAGAACTAAATCCAAAAATTATTCCAGCAATTATAAATACAGCAACTATCAATGAAACATAACCAGGCATATTATCTGTTATTCACCCTGTGTTTCTAATATTTAAGAATGGGTATGGTCATATTCATGCGGCTTTTGCAAAACCATAGTTATTATTTCAAGCTAAATAAAGTATTTCTCCCCTTACAACAATAACTAGTGCATAAACAACTGGATATGATAATATTCAAAGTATTTTTTTACTTGTAAATAATTCCTTTGTTGTACCGTAGTTTGATTTTTTATATCAAAATACAAAGTAGAAAATCATACATAGTGGCGCCACTGTGTGTAACATCATATTCATCGCCCATCAAGCAGCATTCATTTCACCACCATCAACAGCTCCATTTTTGTGAACTGTTGGTAACATTAGGAAGTTAAATATTATAAATGTAACAGTAATATAAACTGACACAGCCATTGATCAATAATATGTTGTGAAAGATCCTTTGTCTTCGTTTCCACCCTTTATGAAAACAAGAACAAATCAAATCATTACCAATAAGTTTGATTGGAATGTAAACATACCAAACATAAATCCTAGAGCAGTTGTTAAGTCTCCTCCAACTGCAGTTATTTCACCATTTTTATTAATATACCTTACATATCTTGCAGTTTCTGAACTACCTGATTTATAAACCGTTGAAATAGTGTACATCATTAAGATTACAGTCATCAATGCTATAGCCATTTTGAAGTAGTGTTTTGCTGTTTTTCAGTCAGCCAAACTCATAAAGTTAAATTCTTTTAAGATTACAAATTCAGTATCTTGTGATGGTGAATTTGTTCTGAATTTAATTGTTTCAAATCCTTTTGTTGATAACCAAATTAATGAAGGCATTAGAGCCAATATACCTGAAGATATCGCAATTATCATTAAAGTTTGTGATCAAATTTCTTTGTTTTCACCATTAAAATTTAAAAAACTATAAACTCAAACATTCATTTGGTTTGAGTACTCAGCATCTACTGTTCAAGTAGAATTATATATTTGAGCTCTAAAAATTATAATAACAAAATATATTAATGGGTAAATTGCTCAAAGCAATAAATTTTTAACTGTGTAAATTTTTCTTAAATCATCTGTGATTTTTACATTGTAACCAAAAATGAAGTATGCAATCATAATTGTTGGAATTACCAAGTAAAGAAATGAGTTAACAATTCATCATAAAGTTGATATTTCCATATTATCAAATGCAACTTTATTTATAATTGCATTTGGAATAAATACAATTAAGAATAATAAAATATTAATTGATGATCATGATACTAAAGCTAAAGAAAACTTGTTTCCTGTAAATCATGAATTTTTACCTTCTTCGTTACCCTTTAGAAAGTTTTTGAATAATCAAACAGCAGATAAACATGCTGTTTGTACTGCGAAATATCCAAAGAATAAAGTTAATACTCAAACTACATCATTTCCGGCATAAGTGAATACATCGCCCACTTTTCCTTCTTCATTTTTATTTGTTCACATTCCTCATTTACCAGTTTCTCCCATACCAGGAATTAGGTAATAGCAAAAAACACCTATTAAAATTGCAAAAATAGTAACTGAACCGATCAATTTATAGTATGTTTTTCAATTTTTTCAATCATTTTTATTTAAAAACATTTTAAATCCTCCTATTTTATTTGTAGCCTCTTTATTTCTGTGGCTTTGTTTTTTTCATTAACTTTAATAATTACACCACAAAGTAAACCTTCATTCTCAGAAGGTTTGAATTTTGTTGGTAATCCTGTTTTTTCTTTAAAAATAACTTCTTCTGGATTAGCTCCAATTATTGAGTTAATTGGCCCTGTCATTCCTAAATCAGTTATAAAAGCGGTTCCATTTGGAAGTATTCTTTCATCAGCTGTTTGAACATGCGTGTGAGTTCCTACTAACGCAGTTATTTTTCCATCATAATTTCAGGCAAAAGCAAGCTTTTCTGCACTTGCTTCTGCATGAAAATCAATTATATGAATATCACTTTTATCATCTTTAATTATTTGGTCCATAACTTCATAAGGATTGTTAACATGTTCCATAAAACTTTTTCCCATTAAATTAGATACCCTTATTTTTTTACCATTGAATTCATAAACGTTTGTCCCGATACCGATATTATAAGAATTCATATTTGCCGGTCTTAACAAATCGTCAACTGTTTCTATAAAATCTAATGTCTCTTTTACTTTAAAAATATGATTTCCAGTTGTAATGACATTAACCCCTAAATTCTTAAGAAAATCATAATGATTTTTGTTTATACCTTTACCGTGACTTATGTTTTCTCCATTAACAATTATGAAGTCTATATCTTTTTCTTCAACAATGTTTTTTAAGTGTTTCTCTAAAACATCTCTTCCGGATTTAGAATAAACATCTCCTATTATTAAAAAATTCATTATAGGTTTTTCTCCACTTCCATTACCAATTCTTCAATTGATATATTGTTAGTTTTAGCCTTATCTAAAATATCTTTAATTTTAGTATTTCTGGCTTTTAAATTTAATTTATCTTCTAGATCCATTAAAGAAATTGAAGTTTTATTTACACTATCATAAACAGCATTTCTTGATACCCCAAATTCTTCAGCAATTTCTTGTAATGTTAGATCTTCAAAAAAATAGAGTTCAAAGTATTGTGATTGCTTCTCTGTTAAAAGATTTTTATAGTAATCATATAATTCAGCTAAATCTGCTGTTTTTTGAATATCTTGATTAATCATTTTTACCATCTTCCATAAAGTCTGAAGTTAACTCTCAAATATAATTATCTACATCAAACTCTTCTATATCATTAACAGTTTCTCCTGTACCTATTAACTTAACAGGTATATTTAAAATGTCTTTAATTGCAAGAGCAATTCCACCCTTACTTGTTCCATCCATCTTTGTAAGAACTATACCACTAACATTTGTAGTTTCTGCAAATGCCTTAGCCTGGCTGATTCCATTTTGTCCCGTTTGAGCGTCAATAACCAATAATCTTTCATGTGGACCATCATTCACGCTCTTTTGAATTATTTTAGTCATTTTTTCCAACTCTTTCATTAAGTTGTCTTTATTTTGTAATCTACCCGCTGTATCTATTAATAATAGGTCATAATTTTCTTCATCAGCTTTTTTAATCCCATCAAAAACAACACTTGCAGGATCTTTGGAACCGTTTGTTGATTTTATTAAATCAACATTTGTAAGCCTTTTATCACACCACTCTTGCAATTGTTCTACTGCCCCGGCTCTAAAAGTATCGGCAGCTGCAATAAGTACTTTTTTGCCCATTGCAGAATAATAATTGGCTATTTTAGCAATACTAGTTGTTTTTCCTACACCATTTACCCCAACCATTATGAATACATTTAATCTATTATCTTTATAGTTTAATTCTGTTTTAAATTTACCACTATCTGTATATGTGTCATAAATTTCTTCAACCAATATTTCCTTTATTTCATTAAATGAGTGTTTTGGTTTTGCTTTTTTTTGAACTCCATTTGATATTTCCAATACCATTTTCATTCCCATATCTGTTTTTATTAAAATATTTTCCAACTCTTCAAAAAAGTCTGAATTGGGTTCTTTATAATTTTTACTTAATTTTTTAATATCATTTGAAAAAGTTAAAGTGTTTTTGTGGTCCTTTTTATGTTTTTTTTGCACTTTTTTAATTTCTCTTCTTTGTTTTAAATTATTTCAAAATCCCATAAAAGTTCCTCATTTCTCTTTATTAATTGTATAATAAATTTAATATATTATGAATATATTAATGTGTGAGGGGATAATTATGAAGAAGATGTTATCAGTATGACTTTCATTAGGTCTTACTGTATCAGGGGCCATGAGTACGGCTATTAAAAATGAAAATAAGGTATCAAGTAAATATTCTAGATACTTAACATCAATGGATGATTTTTTATACTATAAAACATTAAATAGAAGCAATGTTGCTAATTTAAGCGAAGAAGAAGTTAAAGAATTATTGAAAGAAACTTTTTATTCTGATTCATTAGGGAAAGAAATTTTTAATAATTTGGATAATGAGATTATTTCTTTAGAAAACGGTGAATTGACAGTATTATTTAAAGATAAAGAAAGATCAAGTTTACTTAAAGAAAAGATCATTCTTCAATTTAATTTAGTTTCTTATAACTATGATAATATTGATGAATTTACATTTGTTATAAACAAATTCTTAGAATATAATCCAGTAGTTTTAAGTAAAAATAACTATATACAAATTGAAATTGAAGATCTACTTAAAGAAAAGTTCAAAACAATATTTGATACATATGCAGCAAATCAATTATATTTAGATGATATTGATGAATTTTGAGAATTTATTGATTTTGAGCAATTAGAAAATAATAAACATAATGTTTTAAATTCAAATTTCTTAAACGACAAAAAAATAGTCTTTAATTTTTTAAGAGATTCGGAATCTTTTTCAAATAATAATTTTGATAAATATGTAAACTTTTCAGTAAATGAAAATATATTTAAAAAGGAAATATTTAATTGAATTAAAAAACATTCTTTCTTTAAAAGTGATGTAAAAAATTATGATGATATTTTTAAAATCGAAAATATCAGTGAAAATAAAATTACAATTTCGCTTTCAAATAAAACATTCACAAAAGCCAAATTAATAACTCTAAATAAAATAAAATAAAAAGAACTTTAAAAGTTCTTTTTATTTTTTGGGTTCTAAGTCATTAATTATTGTTTCTTGTAATTCTTCAAACTTACCTGTCCTAATGAACTGAAGTGTTTCTTCAATATTAATTAAACATTCCCCGGCTCTTTCAAGGTTTTTTAATTGTCTTACAATTGTAATTATTTTTTTTGATTCTTTTTCATTTTTAGCCTCAAAATTTCTTGTAGCCAAAATATTTGATAAGTTTGAAAACTCAACACTTAATTGTTCTTCGGTTTTTAAAACTTTTTGATGTTGATCATTATCATAGTTTTCAATCAACGCTGAAACAATATTCAACATAGTGTTTACAAGGTCAAACATTTTTGAAATATATTCTATTTCAATTGGTTCTGGATTATATTTTATAGTAAAAACACATATGTGTTTTGCAACGTCAGCAATTCTTTCAATTTCACGACTGACCAAAACTCCACCAACAGCTAATCTTAAATCACCTGCAACCATTTGTTGTTTTGCAATTTTTCATAGAGCCATCTTTGTAAAGCTATTTTGTAGGTCATTAATTTTTAAGTCAGCATCAACAACTTCTTGTGCCAAATCCAAATTTTGAGATTTTAAAGATTCAAATGTATTAGCGTACTGAGATTTTGTTGCTTCAACTAATCTAATAAGTTCGCGTTTAATAGATTTAATATCGTTATCTAGTATTTTATTGTATGACATCTCTATTCCCCCTATCCGAATCTTCCTGAAATATAATCTTCTGTCTTTTGATTTTTTGGATTTGTAAATATTTTTTTAGTTCTATCGTGTTCAATTAATTCTCCTTGTAAGAAGAATGCAGTATAATCACTTACCCTAGTTGCTTGAGCCATTGAGTGGGTAACTATTACTATTGTATATTCATTTTTCAATTTTAAAATAAGTTCTTCAACTTTCAATGTTGCAATTGGATCAAGCGCACTTGTTGGTTCATCCATTAATAAAATTTTTGGTCTCATGGCAATCGCTCTTGCTATACATAATCTTTGTTGTTGACCCCCACTCAATCCAAGAGCAGAATCTTTAAGATAATCTTTTACATCTTCTCAAAGCGCTGCTTTTTTTAATGAGTCCTCCACAATTTGATTTAAAGCATTTTTATCTGTGATACCTTGATTTCTTGGTCCGAATGCAACATTATCGTAAATCGACATTGGAAATGGATTAGCTTTTTGGAAAACCATCCCTACTTCTGTTCTTAATTTAACAACATCAGTTCCCTTTTCGTAAACATCTTTGCCATGAACTTTAATTTCTCCATCAATTGCAATGTTATCTACAAGATCATTCATTCTATTTATTGATCTTAATAAAGTTGATTTACCACAACCAGAAGGACCAATAAATGCAGTAACTGTATTTTCCTTAACTGACATATTTATATTAAATAAAGCTTGTTTATTCCCACCATGGTAATAGAAATTAAAGTTTTCAATTTCTATTACATTCGGCCTTTGTTTTAAAGGTAATTTTTTTGGTTTTTGAAATATTTTTTCTTCTGATAAAAGTTCTAACTCACCAGTAGAATTGTTTTCGTTTTCTAATGTTTTATCTACAGCCATTTTTTTAATCCTCCTTTTCCTTAACATTAATTTTAATGTCTTTTTTAGAATTATTTTTTGCCTCTTCTTTAATAGTTTTTATAACATTATTTCTTGTTTTAGCATTTTTAAAGTGAATTTTCATTTTTTTAAAATTAAATAATGAAGATCATTTTTTATAGATTGATATGGTGTCTTTCTTAGTTTTTTTATAAGCTTTTTCAATATTTGTTCAAGTAAAAATTGAAATAAACGCTTTTATTTTAACTTTGAATGGCACTTTTTTATGTATTGGATTTAATTTAACTCCAATATATTTACTTAAGAAGTTTAGTCCTAAAACTAAAAATATTGTTACTAATGCAATTTGATAAGCAACACCAAGTGTGTGTGGGTCATTACCCTCTGATGCCATCATGTATATTTGTGTTGTTAAGGTTGCACCAGAAGAGAAGAAACCTTCTGTTGGCATTCTTACAGATGTACCTAATGTTAGATAAACCGGAGCTGATTCACCAATGATTCTAGCAACAGCTAGAATAGTTCCTGTAACCAAACCTTTAGTTGCATTTGGGATGATAACTTTAAATAGCACACCAGTTCTAGTCATTCCCATCCCATAAGCAGCTTCTTTATAAAGTTGAGGAACAGATGTTATAGAGTCTTCAAACGCAGTGATCATTGAAGGTAATATAACCATTGTCATTGTCAAACTTGCAGCAAAAACAGACATAGGTATTCCCATTGCTACAACAAATAAACTCAGACCAAATACCCCAAAAACAATACTTGGAGTTGATGCAAGAACATTAATTGCAAATCTAATGATTTTTGCAAATTTGCTATCCTTATGAGCATATTCTGCTAAATAAATAGCAACAGTTAATGCTAGAGGTATTGCAAAGATTATTGTTGCCAATACAAGTAATACCGTTGTAAAGATTAGTGCAAAGATACCACTTCTTTGACCCTCAATTTCAACAAAGGCACCAGGATCAAATCCACCAATCCCCTTAATTGTAACTGTTAATAATATTCAACTTGTAAATGCAACAATTATTGCAGTGGAACTTATCATAAAGAAGTTTAATATAGCACTTTCGGCTTTTTTGCCAAATCTTTTTTCAGTATATGTTTGAACTAAAATGTTCAAGTTATAACTATCATATTCATATTCATTTTGTTTTATTTTAACTTTTTTGTGTTTTACTTTTTTGATTGATTTTGATTTTTTCTTATTTATATTACCAATAGCAATAATTAGTAAGTTTATAATAATAACAATAAAGAATAAAACCATACCAATTGCATACAATGCAGATTCATGAATGTTTCCATGGTTTTCTAACATTTCTAAACCAATTGTTCCTGCAAGAGTTCTAATTGAAGAGAATATAAATCCAAAAAAACCATCATCTGTGTTCAATCCTTTTGAAGAGTTACCTGCAATTAAAATAACTGCCATTGTTTCTCCAATAATTCTAGCCACACCAGTAATGATTGCAGTAATAATTTTAGGCATAGCAGATACAAGAACTACTCCAAAAGTTGTCTTTTCTTTTGTCATACCCAATCCCAATGAAGCATATCTGTGTCCCTCGGGAACGGCTTCAATAGCATTAATTGATAGAGTTATCATTGTTGGCAGAGCCATGAAAGCAAGAGTAAAACTTGCAGTCATCATGTTTCCACTTGATGGAGCACCCATAGCAACAAATATAGGACCTATTTGATCCAAGGCAAATAAACCAAACACAACTGATGGAATACCTGCTAATAATTGGATTACTGTTACTACAAATTTTTTAGTTTTATTTTTTAAATATTCAGTAATAAATAATGAACTAAATATTGTTAAAGGAATAGAAAATAATAAAGTTATAAATAGCATCACAAGAGTTGATAAAATAATTTTCCCCAACCCATAACTTGCGCCAGCTTCTCCATCTCTCCCCGGCTTTCATTCACCAGAAAACAAGAATTTAAAGAATGAGAATTCACTAAATACAGGAACTGCTTTGTAAAGAATAAATCCAACCAATATTGCCAAAATCATTAAAACAACAGTTGTAACAAATATAATGGAGAACTTAGTTGATAAGTCCACTTTTGAAGTCTTTGCCTTAGGAAGACTTTTTGCATTATTTTTAAGCATAAGTACCCCCATTTTTGTTTAGAGACTGGAATTTCATTTCTTTTACTAAACCTTCACTTTTAAATACATCATCAGAGTCTTTGCTAGCAATGTAATCAAACAACTCTACCAAAGCATCTAAATTTTTATTGTATAAATTGAATATTGAAATGAAAGGTCTTTTAAAAGTATATTTTTCTCTAATGAATTCATCACTCGATAATTCTGATGGTCATCAAAAGAAATCATTTACTTCTTTAGGCTTTCCATCTTGTCCTATGCCTAATTTCATACCATCAATTCCAGCCAATTTAATTGGACCTTCATCAGATAATTGTGTTAAAAATGCATTTGATACATATCCAAGACTTGGTGCTCTTTGCATATTTTCAATCATAGAACCATTTGAATTAACAACATTAGAAGAAGACATGTCTTTTATACCCGTTAAATCAGAGAAAGCAGACCTTGTTCCAGATCCATCTTCTCTAGTAAAAGTTACTAGTTTAGTTCCTGGTTGTCTATCTATCAACGCTTTGAATGCATTGTAGGTAGACTTGCTTTCTTCCTTATTTAAAGGTTCTATTAAAACATAAGCTATGTCTTTTCATTGTTTTTTACCACTATAGATATCTGCTAAAAGAGTTTTTCCAGTTCCGTTTGAATCAGATATTTTAAAATCAGCCAAATCGTTAAGAGTTAGTGATAATCCATTATAATCAATTTTTTCATTTCAATAGTCTGGGGCATTATAAATAATACCTATTGCATCAATTGCAAATTCTAACGCTACATATGATTCTCTTTTAGAAACACTACTATCTTTTTGTATTAACTCCGAATCATATCCACATCTTGTAATAGTTGGTGTAGACCCGCTATTTTCTTCTCCACACAAATCTAAAAAGTCATTACCTTTACTCAAAGTAGCACTATTTATATCTTTAGAAATAAATCCAGCTGCATACATTTCTTTTTCTACACCACCAACACCAGCTTGACTACCTGTTGAGTTGTAAATAAAATCATTTGCATGTTCATCTGATTCATAGTATTTTTTTGTAAGTTTTTGCATGAACGGATTCACACTAGTACTACCACCTAAAGTGATTGAATTCTTTGGTACTGCGGCACTTCATATTCATAGACCTAATACTACCGATATGAAAATCAATAATATTATGCTTATTTTCTTACTCATAATTTTCTCCTAGCTAAATGCTAATTTGTGTTTGATAATTTTTTTGCTTCAACTAATTTAATTTGAACAAGCTTGGTAATACCTTTTTGTTCCATTGTAGCTCCAAATAATGTATCACAGTTTTCCATTGTACCCATTCTGTGAGTGACAATCATGAATTGTGTATTTGTTGTAAATGTTTTGATATATTTTGCAAAACGTTCCACATTAGCAATATCCAGCGGTGCTTCAACCTCATCCAAAATTACTAATGGAATTGGTTTTACTTTTAATATTGAAAATAACACTGACAATGCAACCATTGATTTTTCCCCACCACTCAATAAATTTAAGTTGGCAATTTTTTTACCTGGAGGAGACATTTTTAAATCAATACCTGTATTTAAAATATCGTCTGGATTAGTATAAATTATAGATGCAGTTCCACCACCAAATAATGTGGCAAAAGTATCTGGTAATACGGCATTAACATCTTTGATAATTTTTTTAAATTGAATTATCATTTGTTGATCCATATCACCAATTGCATCTTTTAAGTTTTTAATTGATTCAAGTACATCCTGAGTTTGTTCAACATATGTTTGATATCTTGAATTTTCTTCTTCGTACTCTTCAATTGAATCTAAGTTAACATTACCTAATGAATTAATTTCTTTTCTCAAGTAATTAATTCTATCTCTAACTTCGCTTTCTGTTTCATTGACATTAGTATTTAATTCTAATGCAGCTTCATAAGTTAGGCTATAATTTTGAGCCAATCTCGCTGTTGCATTTGATTGTTTCTCAAACATTAAAGTTCCATCAGAATTCAGGTTTGAATATTTATCTTTCAATGAATTCAACATTCCTCTATCTTCATTAATAATTGAGTTCAAATTGTTTTGCCTCTCGTTTGATTTATCTTTAAGAGATCTAATAACATTAATTTGTTGTTGTACTTCATCTTTTTTTGTTTCTTGTTCAGAAATTTCAGAAATTATTTTAATAATTTGTTCATCAACAGATTGGAACTCTTGTTCTCCACCATTTAATTCTTTTCCTGTAATAACTCTAAATTCTTCTTTAATCTCATTTGATTCACGTTCAATTAATTCAGATGAGTGTCTTGAAGCTCCGATAGCTGTCTGAATTTCAGCCAGCTCTTCACGAAGAACCTCAATTTCGTCACTTAATGAACCAACTTCTTTTGACATTAAATTTTCTCTTTCATCAAGTTCTTTTTTAATGTTTTCTAAATCTTGAATTTGATTTGAGTCATTTAAAATAACACTTTTATTTTTTCTACTTCCCCCAACTATAGCTCCGTGAGGCAAGATTCTTTGACCATCCAATGTTACAATGTGATATCTCTTGTTTGTAACTTTTGAAAGTTCAATAGCATCATCATAATTTTCAACAACTAAATAGTTTGATAATAAGTAATCTAATACTACTTGATATTTTTTTTCTATTTTTACAATTTCATTTCCAAAACCAACAAATCCTTTTGATTTTTGAATAATAAATCTTGTTTCATTGTTTATAAAACTTGGTTTTAAGTTATCTAAAGGTAAGAAAGTAGCGTGACCAGCCTTATTATTTTTTAAGAATTCAATTGCAACTTTAACATCACTTGTCGATTTCATAATAATGTTTTGTAATCCGCTTTGAATAACAGTTGAAATAGCAATTTCATATTCCTTTTCAACAACTATTAAGTCTTGAACGGTTCCAACTATCCCTGAAAGTGAGTTTTTATTTTCAAGAACATTTTTAACCCCTTCAAACAAGTTATCCATAGAGTTTTTTCTTGCCAATAAAGTTTCTAAACTAGATTCTGTTTTTGCAAGTTGCTTTCTAATTCCATCTAATTCTTGGTTAAGTTTGAAACGTTTACCACTAGCAGCTTCAAGCTTCTCTCTTTTCTCAACTTTATCATTTAATAACTTTGCAAGCTTTTGTTCTTCAGCTTCCAATCTGATTTCTAATTCCTTAGATTTGTTTTTTAAATCAGAAGATTTAAATTCTTTATCATCTATATCAACTTTGCTTTTTTTAGATTCTAATGTAATTCTAGAAACTTTTAATTCACTTATTTTTTCAACAATTTTAGTAAATTCTTTATTTAATTTTGATAATTCTTTTTCACTATTATAGTTCGATTGAGAAATTCCATTAAATTCTTCACTCTTTTTGCTAATTTCTTTTTCAAGTGAACTTATTTGAATTTTTAATTCAGTTTTTTGTTCATTTAATTCAATTATTTTTTGCTTGTATAATTTAATATCATTCACCAAAACTGAAACTTCAATTTTTTTAAGCTCATCAAAAAGTTCTTTATATGAAATAGCCTTTTTAGACTGTCTTTTTAAAGTTGGTAATTTTCTTTCAATTTCATTTATTATGTCGTTTAATCTGTCTAGATTTTCTTGAGATCTTACAAGTTTTCTAATAGCTTCTTCTTTTCTTTTTTTATAGCGAGCAACTCCCGCTGCTTCATCAAAAAGCCTTCTTCTATCTTCTGGTTTTGATTCAACAAAGTTACTAATAGAACCTTGAGAAATAATTGCTAAACTTGATTTTGTTAATCCAGTTTCTAAAGCAACATCTTGAATATCTTTCAAACGAACTCTACTTCCGTTTATAAAGTATTCTGATTCTTTAGTTAATCTAAAAAATTTTCTTGTAATTGATACTTCATTATAATCTAGTGAGCTAAAAGCTCTAGTGCTGTTGTCGAATACAAGGGTAACTTCTGCCATATTTAATGGTTTCTTTTCACTACTTCCTGAAAATACAATGTCATCCATTGAATCACCACGTAATGATTTATATGATTGTTCTCCAAGACATCACATGATAGCGTCGTTTATGTTAGACTTACCACTACCATTAGGACCCACAATCCCTGTCATTGAAAAATCAAAATTTAAAGTAGTTGGTTCAGCAAATGATTTGAACCCATACGCTTCAATTTTTTTTAAGAATATCATTGTTTTTTTACCTCGTGTAATCGTATATAGCCGTCCTATATAACAAAATCATTATATAGATTTAATTGCATGAGTACAATTTTTTTCAATTATTAAAAAAACAAAAAACCCTTTATTAATAGGGTTCTAAAGCCTTTATTTATTTTTTTTAATTTTAGACAAAGCATTCTTTGCAGCCTCTTGTTCGGCTTGCTTTTTATTGCTTCCTTCGCCAGTTCCAAAAACCATCCCATCCAGAATAGCATTAACTGTAAATGAAGTAGTGTTATCTTTAAATTTTTTGCTATCTATTGTTACGTATTTTAACTCGCTTCTCATCTCCAACTGAATTAACTCTTGTAATTCAGATTTAAAATCATGTGATTTATCAAGGAATTGATCTATTACAAAACTACTAAAAATAGTTTTTTCCAATCATTCACTTAAAACTTCTTCGCTTTGATCTAAATAAATAGCTGCGGTAATTGATTCAAAAATATCTGATAAAATAGAATCCTTTTCATATCCTTTTGATTCAAGTTCTCCAACACCTAATCTAATGAATTTGCCTAACCCAATTTTTCTAGAAAGTTCAGCTAAAGTTGATTGTTTAACTATAGAACTTCTATATTTAGTTAATAGCCCCTCATTTGATTTAGGAAACATTTTATAAAGGCGATCACTGACTCTTAACTGCAAAATTGCATCTCCCAAAAATTCCAATCTTTGGTAGTTTTTAGCAAGTCTATTTTCATTTGAAAAAGAGTTATGAGTTAAAGCTTCATAATAGTAATTTTTTTCTTTAACCTCTATTGAAAATTCTTTCAATAGAAAACTTCTTATATCCATTATTCAACCAAAGCCTTTTTAACTTTATTAACAACGTCATTTTTAATTGCATTGTAAGTCATTTTTAAAGTTGCATAAAAAGCAGTCTTATCACTTGAACCATGAGATTTAAATGCAATGCTGTTTGCACCCAATAAAATAGCTCCGGCATGATTTTTATAATCAAATTTTGCAGCCACTTCTTTAAATGCTTTTTTTAGTCTTAATGCAGCTAATTTTCTAAATAAAGTTTTTGTTATTGCCGATTTAATTTCGTTTAATAAAGTTTTACCCATACCTTCAAGTGCTTTCAAAGCAATATTTCCTGAATATCCATCAGTTACTATAATATCCACTTGTCCATTTACTAAGTATCGTGATTCCAGGTTACCAACAAAATTAATTTCTTTGTTTGCTTCTAATAGTTTATATGCCTCTTTATGAAGTTCTAAACCTTTTGATTTTTCTTCTCCAATGTTTAATAATGCAACAGTTGGATTTTTAATACCTTTAACAGCTTTTGAGTAGGCTGTTGCCATTATTGCAAAGTTTACTAAATCTTCTGGATCACATTCTAAATTTGCCCCTACGTCTAGTAAAAGCGTTGTTTTATCTTTCACATTTGTTGGGATAACTGGCATAAAGCCAGGTCTTTCGATACCATCCATTTTTTTGATAATAAAATGGCATCCAGCTATAAACGGAGCAGTTGCACCACCCGTTGTTATGCCGTGCGCTTTTCCGTCTCTAACCAATTCAAGTGCTCTTACCATACTTGAATCTTTTTTTCTTCTGATATCCATAATGCCATCAGTCATTTCAATAACCTCAGTGGCATTTTTAATTTCTACTTGATCTGGATTGTGCTTTCTAGATGAAAGTTCTTTTTTTAAAGCTTCTTCATTACCTACAAAAATTATTTTTAAATCTTTTTGCTCACCTAAAAGTTTAATTGCAGCATCTACTGCTGGAATTAAACCATTATCCGAACCCATAACGTCAAACGCTATTACTTTATATTCCATTTTGATTTTCTCCTATTACTTAGAGATTATATCTACAATTGCAATTTAAAGCAAATAATAGTGAAACCGATAGTTTAAAAATAAAAAAATGATTTTTTAAAATCATTTTTTTATTTTTAAAAATTTATAAGCTTTATTATTTTTTAATAAGCATATTAAATGTTCCGCTGGCATCACTTGAGTTAAATGATACATAAAAATATTCATCTTTTACCATTTCATTATTTGAAATGATTTCT
Organism: Spiroplasma monobiae MQ-1; assembly: GCF_002865545.1. Taxonomy (NCBI): domain Bacteria; kingdom Bacillati; phylum Mycoplasmatota; class Mollicutes; order Entomoplasmatales; family Spiroplasmataceae; genus Spiroplasma; species Spiroplasma monobiae. Next base: position 722,712 of record NZ_CP025543.1, read on the forward strand.
CCCATTTCATAAACTCCATTATTGTTTATAGCTTTATAAACATTTAAAGCATTTGCATTTGAAATTTTTACATTTAATACTAAATTAATATAGTCAATTGCGTTTTTATTTAAATTATTTGGTTGATAATTGAACATTTCAATTACTTGACTTGCTAAAAAGTCAATACCCAAGTTTGGAAGACTTATATTTGAATTAAATTCTATATCAGTATAGTCTATTGATTCAGAAATTGTATATTCTGTATCAAATACCATGTTATATCCTGGTTTTATTTGGAAATCAGCAAGTGATTGTAGTCTTTGGTAACCATAAAGATCTTCTTTAACCATTTCTCCATCAGCTATTGCTTCATACCCAATTGCATATGTATAGTTTCCTCAATTATCTAATTTTGCAACTGTAACATTCATGTTTAGTACCTCATATTCATTTGCATTAATAAGCTTTGCAAGTTGTCTTCCAACTTGTAAAGACCCATCAAATGAAATTCCAGGTAATCTAGTAATACTGTTTGTTATTTTAAAGTTAGTTACGTTGTTTTCTTTATTAAAAGCCCTTTGTTGGTCTATAGCTTTTATTAGGACTTCTTTGTAATCGTGAGTTGAAGGAACTATTTTTCCATCACTGTCAAAGTGTTTTGAATTATCAACATTAATTCTAATAATTCCTTGCTCAACACTTTTTGAACTAATTTCTCTTGTTTGCTCATTCATCACAATAACTGGTGTGATTGCAGAAGTAGAAACCCCTAAAGTTCCTATAAGACTTAAAAGTTTTAACATATACTTTTTTCCTTTCTTTCACTTACCCACCCTACCACCTTTAAAAATGTAAGTATATTATTATTTTAATGTTTTATAATAGTTGACATATCAAAAATAGTATTCAAAGGTCAATTAATTAGGTGATTTATAATTAAAAATTTATTTTAAGTTGATATAAAAATTTTTACAATTTCTAATAATTGTTAAAAATAAAAAATAATAATTATTAAATACAAAAATACATTACTTTAAAAATTAAATAACAGTATTTTAATTTTTAAAGTTATTTTTAAATAAATATTTTCAACTGACACCAATAATAAATTACTGTAAATTTCAACTAGTTGCTATTTAAAATTTTTTATATTCAAAAATTCGAATATAAAAAAAGTACTTGTAAAAGTACTTTTTTTATATTTTGTCTATTTTTTGAAAATTTTCACTTACATATTTTGTATATAAATCAAAAAAATTAATGTCCTATTTTTTATATTTAGCTTTGTTTTCTTGTTGTCTTGCACTTCCTTTGTCGCAACAAGGACATTGTTTTGACATACACACTTGACAACCTATACATTTTAAACAACTTTGACACCCATGGAATGAACCGCTACACACTCTACAAGTGTAGCAGTTATGTGCTCCACCAGGACAACAAACATCACTAGATGATTGATTACTTTGTTTTGGTAATGGCATACTTATACCCCCTTGTGTATAGAAATATTATACCCAATTGTTAGCTCACTAGCAATGTTAGAGGACGCTTTTTGATTTGAAGCATAGCCGCCATTCAACCAATATAAAGAATTGCACCTAATATTATTGCTGAAACAAATGGTATTCAAGGTAATGACGGTAAAGCAATTAATACAGAGAATCTCGCTCATACAAAGGATTGTATAAACTTTCAAACCCCAATTGATGCTATAAATGCAAAGATGTAGCTTATTGCAGCTCCGCTTACATATTTACCCATAACCATTCAATTTATTTGACCATTTGTATAACCAAGTGATCTCATAATTGTAATAACATTTATAGAGTCAGTAATAATAATGTTCATAATCACTATCAATAATATTATTAACAATACAACGTCAATTAATATATACATCAACATTGAATTAGTCATTTTCCCCAGGAATTGGTCAATAACCGATTTTAATATTGGTAATGTAATGACTGATGGGCTTGTTATTAATAAAGTGTTTTTTGGCCCTTCAGGAATTCCTCCAACTTTCGGAGCTAATACGTCTGCTAATCATGGAGAATTTTCTTCTGATGCAATTGCATATGTATCTCTTGAATATTTAAATGAATTCATAGAACTTGCAATATCAGTTAAATCAATTTTTCCATCACTTGCTACTTTTGAACTTATCATTGTATTGAATAAGGGAATTTCACTTTCATCTTGATCTGATCCGTTTATGAATTTCATAGTAGTTCAATAATCAGCATAAATATCTTGCATTAATGTGTCATTTGCGTTAATCGCAGCAACTTTAATGGGTAATACAATTGATTTACCAATATTAATTTTGAATGTGTCTCCAATTTCTTTATCTAAAACTTTTGAAAGCCTATAAGAAATAATTGCATTCACATATTCTTTATTTTCTTCTGTTAGCGATTGCATTTGAGACTCACTAACAGAGTCTAAATTGACAACACTTCTTACGTTTCCACCCATTTTTTCACTTGTATCAATTAATTTAATTGAAGCTTTTTCGATATCCACATCACTATTATTCTTTACATAATATGGCAATACAGTTTGGAATGCTTCTTTGTTACCATTAAATAATATTTCATTAACACTTATCAATGAATTTATTCCACTCTCCATTTTCATAAATGTACTTAATAAAGTTAAAAAGTGCTTGCTTGTAGGTAGTGAAATATTGTTTGCATAATTACTATTAAAACTTTCTTCTGCTTCATTTTGCATTAGTTTATTTAAATAAATTTTAAAACTTTCAACATCATTACAACTCCCTGTATAAGAACCTAACTTAGAATTACCCAGTGACAATGGAGAAACACAAGCCAATTTTCCAAAGTCATTTAAGAATAGTCCGCTCATATCTATTGGTTTCACCTTTAAAATTGAGCTATCAGGAATTTCTGAAGGTCATTTTATCTTTGTATAATCAACATTTTGATCAACACTTTTATCTAAAGGTGCTATCAAAGCAGCTGCATATAGCATCATTGATATTTCAGCTTTATTAGTTTCTCAATAACTTGTGTTTTTAGCCTCATCTCTTGCTTTTGCAATGACATTCATATATTTTGAAAAATTATTTGTGTATTCATAATCTTTGTTATTTTCTCTTACATATTTTTCAACTTCTTGATCATTTATATTTGTAAATTTAACATCATAGTTAGATTTTCTAAAATCTTTAACTATTTTTCCATTTTTTTGAGTTAATGGATTTATATTAGATAAATTATAAGTATGATTTACTTCTTTGGTGTATATGTTATAACCACCTTCAATCATATTTTTTATTACAGGCATAGCTCTTAATTGTAATGTAAATAAGAATGAACTAAAAATAAATAATCCCATAATTAATGCAAATTTACCTTTTCCTGCAGAAACAAATGCGTGCTGCATTCTAAAATTAAATCCTTTATTTCTACTTTTTAGAATTTTTAAAACCATTCAATTAATGAACGAATAAATAAGTGCTGGGAAGAATACAATTTTTAAAGCCAAAACAATGTAGTCGGCTTTTGATTTTTTAGGACCAACAGTCAATAGAGATAATGCCCCTTCATTTAAGAATTTAAATATAATCAAGTAACTTAATCCAGCAAATAAAATTGGAACAATTAAAATAAGAATAAATAAGAATAATGGATTTGAATATATTGTTTGATAATCAAAACTCACAAATGTGTTAAATTGTTTTGTTGCTGAATCTATTTGGAATGGAAAAGATAAAATATAACCTATCCCTATTCCAACAATCATTGTTAAAAATGTTTTTACAGAAAAGACTCATGTTAATTCTTGTGTTTTATAACCAAGAGACTTGAATACCCCTAGTTGTTTTCTTGTATTATTTATTTCTTTTTTAAGAACAAATAATACAAACATAAATCCTAAAATAAATAAAATTGATCCAATAACAACATATATTCAAGTAATTATATATAAACTTGTTAGTTTATCAATTGTGGAGTGACTCTTCAAATCTCTAAATAAGTTTGTACCTGGAACAAAAATATTTACATCATTTGAACTTCCATCCACTTTTATAGTTTGAGAGAATAATTCGTTAATATCATAAAATTCATTTTTTGATATATAAAATTCTGAAGAGAATTTTAATTTAAAATCCCCTATGCCATTGAAATTGAATTCACTGCCCATAAATAATTTATTAAATGTATATTCTCCATCTTCATCTGTAAAGAATGAGTCATTTAAGAATATTTGGCCATAATCTTTTATAGAATCTCCAAATGAATTAAAACCATTAGGAGTAAGTGTTGAATATTTTAATCCAATACCTACAATAGTAAATTCACCGACTTTTTCTTCTCCTCAGTTATTTCCAAGCAGAACTTTATCTCCAATTGTTTTATTTTGGTTTTTTGCATAAGAATCACTTATAACTATTTCGTTATTTTCAGAAGGTAATCTTCCTTCTTGTAAAACTAAGTTGTTAATATCACTATTTTTTTTATCTACACCCTTTGTCAATGCCTTTGCATTAGAAACACTATATGTGAAGTGTTGGGTATTTGATAACGAACTTTTTTTCATATTGAAGCTCATCTTAATAAAAGTTTCATATTCAAATTTATTAGAGCTTTGGTTTTCTAGTTGATTTAAAATACATGCTACAACAAATGATTTTAAATCTCTATTTTCAAAACTACTTTCACTAGAAATCATTTTTTTAGCATTTGGTGTGAAAATATCTCCAACTTTAAAAGTTTTTTCTTCATTACCCACTTGAAGTTCTGTTCTTTCAACTTCATCTCCATTTTTAGAATATATTCAAATAAGTGATTGTATAGCACTTATTTTCTCTTCCAAAATCATTTGTTTTTTTTCTTCTTCAGGTAATGTTTCGTTTGGATATGATTCTTCTACAATTGCCTTTGCATATTCATCTAATAATGCTTCAATACCTGAAGTTAATCATCGACCATCAACTTTTGGTAGAACAAATTCAATTCCTTCATAGTTAAATTTGATTTCCTTATTATTTAAAATATATTCTTCTACAAAAGTGTCATCTAAATAACCATTACCTTCTCATTGTTGCTGTCATAAATTGGTTTGCTTTTTAACTCCAGTTGATTTTAGAGACAACTGTAATGGAGTTGAAAGCATACCAAAAATAAGCATTGTAAAGATCATTAAAAAAACTATTGTTCCCAAAGTCTCTACTCAGGCCTTAATAAAGGCTTTCATATAAGATTTAAAAATATTTTTCATTTTTTATTCCTTTCTAATTAAAAATATTAAAAAAATGAAAAACTCGGAGGACAATTCCCCTTTAACTCCTCTATTAAAAAATCACTTTTAGCAATAGCTATTCTGTTCTTTTGAATTAAATCATAAGCATGAAATTGTTTCATTTTTAAATTATAAATATAAAGCGTAAATGCTTTAACTTTTGTTAAACTTGATTCTAAAAAATTTATTAATTTAATGAAAATAAATTGTAGCTTCATAATCATTTTTTTAACGTAAATTTTTTTCAGTTTTGTATCCTTAATTAATTTAAGTATTCCAAAAATTATTGTTACACTAATGAATTCCATTAAAACAAAAGTAATTAAAGATCAAACCAATTTTCTTATTATAAATACTTTACTCATTTCCAAAGGGTCTTTTGAACCCTCAGAAATCATATATACAAAAATAACAAAAACAGAGACACCAAGCACCAAATAAGTTGTTGGATTTAAATCTAATTTTATTGTTTTTATTAAATCATTGAACAATTTATTATTAACCTGATTTAATTTAATTTTTTTAATATAATTGAGTGTTGAAAAATAATTAATTAATTTATAAATATAGATAAACATTATAAAAAAACCTATATCAAATAATCCAAATGTTAATAAATAATTTGATATTTTAAGATTGTTGGTCAAACAAATTTTAATAAGTACCATAGAGGAAAAAATAGACAATAAAACTATTATTAGATTTATTACCATATAAAAAAAAGTTCTATTTTTGGTGTTTTTAACTGATAAATTCATTTTATTTTCCTCCAAACTTAAAATATTATATCTCATCAAGAATAAAAAAATGATTCTAAAAGAATCATTTTTAATTATTCTATACCAATAATGAATGAGTAAACTTCTTGACGTCCATCTATCACTTCGTACTCAACATCATGGTTTTCATCTAAGTATTTACGTAGATCGTTAATATCTTTAAATGATGCATCTTGACCTGTAAAGATTGTTAAAATTTCAGTTTTTGATGTAATGAATTTTGACAATGATTTAGTAAAGACATCATTTAAAGTTTTAGTTGAAATTGTAATTTTTTTGTCAGCGGTCATCATGTATTCACCAGTTTTGATGTTTACACCTTCGATTGTAGCGTCTCTTGCTGCTTTGTTAATTGAAACTGAAACAACATTTTTAAGTGCCTTAGAAATGTTTGCCTCATTTTTCTTAGGACTTTCATCAGTATCTAAGTTTAGATATGCAGTAATTCCTTGAGGAATAGTTTTTGTTTCTATAACAACCACTTTAGACATTTTTTCTAAGTCTTTAGCTTGTTTTGCAGCTAATAATACGTTTGAGTCATTTGGGAATATATAAACTGTTTTAGCATCAGCTGATTCAATGGCTTTTATAAAGTCCTTTGTTGATGGGTTCATTTTTGAACCACCATCAATAACGTAGTCTACACTCAATTCATTTTTGAAGTAGTCTTCCATACCTTTTGATCTAACAACAGCAATTGTTGCAACTTCATTTTTCAATGTACGTTGTTTTTGAGCTGTTGATCTTGCTCCAGAATCATCTGCAGTGTTAGCCACATGTTTGTCTGCTTGTAAAGTCATGTTTTCTACTTTAATTGTTTTGAATTCTCCAAATTGTTGTAAATATGATAATACTTGTCCAGGCATTAATGCGTGAGTGTGTATTTTTAAAATATCAGCATCCACTACAGCAACAATTGATGTATTTCCATATTGTTCAAATGTATTTCTTACCGTGTCAACTTCTAGTTTATCAATGTAATCGTCATTAAGCATAACAATGGCTTCTGTACAGTAACCAAATTCATCCTCAATGGCCATTTCAATATTAGCCCCTGTATTTTCTTCGAGTTTTTTTAATTTAGCAATTGGTTTTAGTTTTTGAATAAAATATTGCATTCCTTCAAGGAACTTAACCAAACCATATCCTCCACTATCAACAACGCCCACTTCTTTAAGAGCTGGTAGTAATTCTGGAGTTCTTTCTAGTGATGCATTCGCAGCCACAATTAATTTATCTCAGAAATCATCTGGAGATAAATCTTCTGTAATAGAGCAGACAAATTCACTTGTTTCACGAATAACAGTTAGAATAGTTCCTTCAACTGGCTTCATAACAGCTGCATAAGCAACCTCTTTAGCTTTTGAGAAAGAATCCTTTCAGGTATCTAAATCCAAATTTTCTTTGCCTTTCATTCCATTTGAAAAACCTTTGATAATTTGAGAGAAGATAACACCAGAGTTTCCTCTAGCTCCCATTATTAGACCTCTAGAAAATTTGGCCATTAATGTACCTACATCTTCAAAGTCTTCATTTTCAATTTCAGCAAATCCATTGGTACAAGTTAAATTCATGTTAGTTCCTGTATCACCATCTGGTACAGGGAAAACATTTAACTTATCTATGTGTGGATAATTATTATATAAATTATTAACCCCACTTGTTATCATACCTTTTAAAATTTGTGCATCTTTCATAGTATTGTCACCCTCTAAACTATATTGTTTCTTTATATTTTAAATAAAAAATAATAAAAAATTGCAAATATCTATTTGCCAGATCATAAGTCAATGCCTATAAATATATATTGTTCTAAAGAACAATAAGGTCATCTACAGCAACATCAACAATATAATTTCGCACGAATTGAGAAAGTTTCTCTAACTCATACTTTACGCGTATTTGAACTTCCTTGACAACGTCACGAATATTAACTCCATTGATTAAAATCACATGCACTTTTACTCTATCTGTAGTATCAGCTGAAGTTAATTCAACTGCCTTTGAAATATCTTGAGTTTTTAATTCAGAAGCTGATTTAGCTGCAAAATTAGCAAATGATGCAACCCCAGGAACAGTAACTATAGCTTCTGCTATTGAATCTAAAATATTTTGTTCTACCATAAAGAACCTCCATAAAAGTAATAAGTGTTTGCTATCTAATTCAGGGTAATACGTAATCATGATGTCACGTTTCAAACTAGTACAAAATTATTTTACACTATAAGTTTTAATTTTTAAACTAATAAGGTGTAAAAGTTTCATTATTTATAGGTAATATTTTAAATATCTTCTTGTATTTTAGAATTAATTATTATATTATTTATAAGTCCGAGGTGAAAAATATGGCAAGAAAAGACGGTTTAACAGGTAAAGGTCCTTTGTCAGGTAATTCAAGATCACATGCTATGAATGCCAGCAAAAGAAAATGAAACCTTAACTTACAGAAAGTTCAAGTTATGGATGAAAATGGAAAAGTTATGACTTTAAAAGTTTCAGCCAGAACACTTAGAACTTTGAAAAAGAACAACCAGTTAGCAAAATAAACTACAATAAATCAAGAAACTTCTCTAAGTTTCTTTTTTTTATATATAATTATTATTGGTAATGCCCTCTTGGCGGAATTGGTAGACGCAGCAGACTCAAAATCTGCCGAGAAATCGTATCGGTTCGACTCCGATAGAGGGCACCAGATTGAAAATAAAAAGCAGATTACATAAGTAATCTGCTTTTTATTTTGTCATTATAATCATAGCTTCTTCTTTTAAGTTTATTTTAGGATTTACATATGAAATAAATTGATTTGAATAAGCAAACGAGTTATAAGCTTTTAATTCAACTTCATTTACCTCATATTTCATATCTTCAATAGTAATTATATTGTCTTTTAAACTGAATAAAGAAACGTATGTGTAATCTTGAAAGTTATTGAATTCAATTTCGTTTTGACCCTTTTTTAACTTAAATATGACAGATTCATCATTTATTATTTTAATTTCGTGTTTAAAAATATATTCAATAATAGTTAAATTCATATCATATCTTTTTGATGGGTTAACAACCATTGTTATTTTTTTAAAACCTCTTGCTTTTAATTCTTCAATTACAGCAATTCCATCCAAAAAGTCCTTTTCTGGATTTAATTTATTAAATTCTTTACTATTATTTTTTATTAGTTTCAATTCTTCTTCTGTTACTTGGTCAAAGTCAGCCATTGATAAGTCTATGTTTATGTTCTTTTCAATAAGATCCAAACAACCTCGTTCAACACCTACAATTAAATAACTATTTTCAAATGCTTTTAAGTTAACATTGGTTTTTGAAATAACTATTAAGGCTTTATCCTTCAATTTTTGATACTCTTTCTTCTAAATCTTTTACATTTGAACCAACCAAATAACTTCCAGCAACTATCATGTCAACCCCGGCTTCTTGAACAAGTTTTAAAGTTTTTTCGTTTATACCCCCATCAACTTGAATAAGAAATGAATAATTATTCATTTCCCTAATCTCTTTTAATGAAGAAATTTTTGTCAATGAATTTTCTATAAATTTTTGTCCACCAAAACCAGGTTTAACACTCATAACAAGGATATTTTGAATATATTTAAGATATTTTTTAATACTTGAAACCTCTGTTTCTGGATTAATGGAAAGAGATGCCTTAATTTTTCTTGACTTGCAGAAATTAATAAATTCTTCAATTTGTGTTTCGCTTAAAGCTTCATAATGCATTGTTATTTGTTCAACATTTTTTAATAGAAAGGGTTCTAAATATTCTTCTATACTTAAATCAACAACTTTAACCATTAAATGAAGATCCATTTTAAAACTATATTCATTTACTATGTCAGAAAGTATTTTTGGACCAAAAGATAGATTTGGAACAAAGTTATAGTCCATAACATCATAGTGAATTCATTCTATCTTAGCTTTTTTAAGCTTATCTAAATCTTCTTTTAAATTAAGAAAGTTTGCAGTAAGAATACTTGGAGCTACTATAAATTTTTTCATTAATATTTTCTCCTTTTTGATTGTTCTTCGATTTCTAATTGAACCTTCACATAGTCGTTATAAATAAAATCTGGGAAGACATTTTTTTTATAAGCTTCTATAACACCACACCCAGGTGTGTTGTTTATGTGTAAACAATTATTAAATTTACAATTTATATCCTTAAAGAATTGCATACTCAAAGCTATTTCTTCTGCAGTTATTTCTTTATATTCAAAAGACGAAAAACCTGGCGTATCGCCAATAAGTGCACCTTTATACATAAATAATTCGTTTTTGGTTGTTGTATGTTTACCTCGATTTAAAGCTTTTGAAATTTCCTGAGTTTTTTCAAATAAGTCTGGAATTATATGATTTAAAGTGGTTGATTTTCCGGCACCGGTTTGACCAGTAAAAACAGATGTCTTTTGTTCCAAACTCTTTAAAAAAGACATTCATTCCTCATCTGTTTCAATCATATTGTTAATCAAATAACATTCATAACCTAAACTTTTATAAGCTTTTGCTTTAATTAATTCCTCATCTTTTTTTTCTGTTAAATCAACTTTTGTAAAAGCTAGAACCGGCTTTATTCCAAGGGATTCTACAAAAAAAAGATATTTATTTAGAGTATATGTATTTAATATTGGTTCTCTTAGAGAAGTTATTATAACTACTTGATCAATGTTTGCTATTCTTGGTCTATATAGTTCATTTTTTCTTTCCAATATATTTGTAAGAGAACCCTTAAGGTTATCTTTATCTATTATCTCAAATTCAACATAGTCTCCAGTTGTTGGTTTCTGATTGCTATGTCTTATTTTTCCAGTCGCCTTACATTCATATAAATTATCTTCAAATAGAACATAAGCATATTCACTAAGTATTTTTAAGATTATTCCTTTATTCATATTAAAGCACCATAACCAATACTAGAGCTATTATCAGAGATAAAAATATGATTGAGAACACTAAAAAGAACTTTGTTCTTGCTGTTCTTGGAAGTTTATCATATGCCGTTCCAACCCTCAATGTTCTTGGACCTTCATTCATCATTAAAGTTACTTTTTTATGATAAATATATGGTTTAACATTATCTGTTGATTTAACTTTTAAAAGTTCCTTTTTTACCTCATCAACAGATTCGTGTCTGTGTCCAGGTTCTTTTTCGATCATTTTTAGTATTAAATTCTCTAAACTTTGAGGTATGGCCGGATTTATTAATCTAGGACTAGTAGGGGTCTCTTTTAAATGTTTTGCAGCAATCTTGTTTGCTTCTTTTGCTATAAAAGGTGCAGTTCCTGTTGCAAATTCATACAACATTATCCCTAGTGAATATATATCACTTTGTGGCGAAGGAGATTGGGCTGCAATAATTTCTGGAGGCATGTATTTCGGTGTACCTATCGCTTTATTGGTTTCTGTAGAGAAACCCTCCATTACAGATATACCAAAATCTCCTAATTTAACTTCTCCAGATTGAGTAAGTAAAACATTATCTGGTTTTATATCTCTATGAATTATTTTAGATTTATGAGCCTCTGATAATGCGTCACATATTTTTGAGAAATAATATTTGAGTTCTTTTAGAGTCATTGAGCCAAATTCTTGAAACTTATCCTTTAAAGTACCACCTTCAACACACTCCAAAATAATAAATCATTCTTGTCCTTGTTGAATAATATCAAAAAGTTTTACCACATTAGGATTTGATCCCAACTTTGCAAAAGCCTCTTTTTCTATTTCAAACCTTTCTTGCCCAACTGGTTTAATTACAATTTCTGGAGCAACAACTTTTACAGCAACAATTGTTTTTGTAAATAAGTCATAAGCTTTAAAAACGGATGCCATTCCACCCTTACCAAGTTGATTAATAACTTCGTATCGATCATTTATAAGTGATCCAGATTCATAATTACTCATTTTTTTGCTCCTTTAACAATAATATAATAACAAAAAAAGCAGAGTTAAATTACTCTGCTTCAATAATTAAAATTGATAAATTATCTGTTGATATGTTATCTTTTGCATCCTCAACGATTAGGTGGGCTTTATCTTTAAGTTTAACTTTTGCATTACCCAAAGTTGAAGCTGTAATTTCTTCATCCATATAATCGTGAACTCCATCGGTTGTTAACATATAGATTCCTTCTTGATTTTCAATAAAGTAAGTATCTATTCTTAAAGTTTTTTGTGGCCCTAAAGCACTTGTTAAAACTTTTCAGAAAGTAAAGTCATTGGCTTTTTCGTATACACCAGACATTTGAATATCTTTTCTTTCAGCTTCTGGTGTTGAATTTCATAAGTTTTGATCTTGTGTTACTTGAAATAATTCATCATTTACTAATTTATAAGTTCTTGAGTCTCCAACATTGATCACAAAACCACCAACACTAGTAAACAATATTGCTGTTAAAGTAGTTCCCATATCTCTTGTTTCAAATCTCTCATTTGAATATTCAACCATTTCAGTTAAAATGTTGTTAACGCAGCTTCTTAATCATCTATTTACTTCTTTTTGATTAAATTTCGTCAAATCAGTTTCATTAAAATACTCAATAAATTTTTCTACAGCAATTTTTGATGCAACCTCTCCATAGGCGTGACCACCCATCCCATCACAAACTACCCCAAGAGCTTCTCCTGTTTTTTTTGTTGCAAAATCAAGATTATCTTGGTTTGATTTTCTATAATTACCTATATCAGTAAGCATTGCACTTTTAAATTTCATTTTTTAAGACACCTTCCCTTTTGGCTCTCAATTGACCACAAGCCGCATCAATATCTGCTCCGAATTCTTTTCTAACTATTGCATTAATACCTTGCTTTTTAAGAATTTTGAAAAATTCATCAATTCTTGTAGATTTTTTATAAGGATTCTCTTCTACTTCGTTATAAGGAATTAAGTTTACATATCCATTGATTCCTCTAATTATTTTTGCCAACTCATTTGCATGTTCTGGTTTGTCATTTAAATTATCAATTAAAATATATTCAAACGTCACTCTTCTATTTGTTTGATCAACATAATATCTAACAGCATCCAATAGTTTCTCTATTGGAAACGCCCTGTTAATTGGCATCATTTGATTTCTAACCTCATTATTTGAAGCGTGTAAAGATATAGCTAAATTAATTTGAGTTTTTAAATCTGCAAATTCCTTAATCTTTGGAACAATACCACAAGTAGATATTGTTATATGTCTTGCCCCTATTTCAAATCCTCTTTTATCATTTACAATTTTTACAAAATTAAGTACATTATCATAATTATCGAAAGGTTCTCCAATACCCATTACAACGATATGGCTAACCCTAGCCCTTTTGTTGTCTGGATCATTTTTATACTTTTCTTTCAAAAATAAATTCATTGTGTATATTTGTCTAACTATTTCATCAGTTGAAAGATTTCTTTCTGTTTTAATTAAGCCAGATGCACAGAATTTACAAGCCATTTTACAACCAACCTGTGTTGTAACACAAACTGATTGTCCGTATTTTTGTGGCATAAGAACGGTTTCTATGGTTTTTTTATCGTCAAGCATAAATAATATTTTGATAGTTCCATCTTTTGATTCTTCAGTAACCAAATCTTTAAGTAAGTTTGTTGTAAATCTTTGAGATAAAAACTCTCTCATCTCTTTACTTAGGTTAGTCATATTTTCAAAGTTGGTCTCCATCTTAATATAGACTCAATCATATATTTGTTTTGCTGCAAATTTTTTGAATCCATTTTCAGCAAGAATATATTCCAGTTCTTCAATTGTGTATCTAAATATACTTGTTTGTTCCATAAAAATTAACTCCAAAATATATTTTATCACACTATAATTGTTTAATTAATAGTCTTATTTTTATTTTCCCCTTTTTTATAAGTTTTCTTAAGAATAAAGAAAACAAACAAAGAAACCCCTAAGGTTATTGGTATCAATATTAAAGGCAAAACTTTTGAGAGATCGTACATATTTTTATTTTCAGTTTTTTCTTCATTATTTTCCACTTCTTTCTTAGAATTAATTTTTACAATAAGATATTCTCCTGTATTTCTAAGCACTTCTATGTAACCATCTTTTTGCGGATCTAATAAAATAAATCTATATCCATTTTGCATTTCTTCTAAAATTATATTGGAATCATAATTTTTAATTTCATGAGAAGATTTGTCAATTTCCATGAAATCTTCAAAAATCTCTAATTCAGTTTTAAATATTTCGTTAACTACAAAAATTTTTATCTTGGTTACAAAATTTCTATACTCTATGTTTAGTATATATTCTCCAGAATAAACAGAGCTAAATGATATTCTTTCTTTATTTCTAGAAAACATTAAGTTTTCAGAATTAGAACTTAATTTAATCTCATTACTTTCTAGACTTTCAAAATTTGTTAACTCAACAAACCCTATTTTTTCATTTTCTATAATTGAAACATCTTTGTTTAATAAGACTTCTGCAAAATTTTCTTCTACAATTATTTTTACTCTTACTTCTTGTTTTGTTAAATCTGACATAACAATTATTTCAAAAGTTCCAACTTCAGATGAGTTTACCCATAAATTATTTTTAATTATTTTAGCTTTAACATTTGGATTTCTATTTACAACAAAAATATCTGAATAATTTTCTGAAAATATTTTAACAAAAGCATCATTACCTCTTTTTGTTTTAATCAAAGTGTCTTCTAAATCAAAACTTCCCAAGTCTCTCAATACTTCAATATTAATACACTTTTTATAAACGGCATCTATCGAATCTAACTCCAGAAATCCTCCCCCCATGTCTAAAGCTTTAATTTTTAATACACCTGAACCCTCGTTTATAACTTGGATATTGTTACTACTTGTTATTTTTATGTTTCTAAATTTTTTGTAATTAAAAATAAATAAATCTTCAGAAGTTTCCTTTCTTAAAACAATATTATCTAAGGATGTTTTTATCTCTTTATAAATTAAATCATCTCCCAAAATAGAACCTTGGTTTAAAATTCTCAAGTTGTCTACTTGATAATTTTTATTTGTAGTTGAAAATGCAATTTCATTTCAATTAGACATAGTTACATACTCAGAACTTTTTTGATATGTATGAGAGATATATACTTTAAATATCAAAACGCCTCCAAGTGGTTTTTTGAAAATATATTTGAAAATGCAGTTCTTTTTTGAATTAAAATTTTTAATTGCATTTGAGTTCTCTAAATCATTTTTATCAAAATGCAATTTGCTTTTATCTATTTTATATCTTTCAGATATAAAATAGATAATTTTTTTATGATTCTCTTCAAGATTTTCCAACCTACTCTCATATTGTAAATTTATATAATCATCTTCACCATTGAATCCTTTACCCTCAAAAATTACTTTAATATTTCCCAAAACCAATTTTGTTCCATCGTAAATATCAACAGAACCGATATATTTATCATTTGTAAAATAATTATCGTTATAAAGATAGTTGACAGACACGTTATATGAAGAATTATTTTCAACACCCACATGCGAAAAGAAACTCTCATCATTTTTTAACTCTACAGCCAATCTTTCTTTTGTAATTGAATAATTGTTTTTAGTTTTCATCTTATGAATGTAGTCTTTTGGTTCTGAATCTTTAAAAGCATTTTTTCTAGAAGAAAAATTTGATTCTACATTTTTTATTATTAATCCCCCATATAAAATTTGACCCAATCTTCTGTTATTAGAGTTTTTGACTAATATATTTTTATCAATTAAAACTTCTTCAATAATTTCTCCACTTATTTTGATTCCCTTATTTTCATTAATATATTGCTTTTCAAATTTTAAATTTAACTTTGTAAAAATGAAAATGTCATTCCATTCATCATGATAACTATACTCTTTTTCTATTTCCTTGTAGGCTTGCCTTTTGTCTAACTTGATAGAAAATCCGAAAGTTTCTTTAGATAAATTAGGATTTGTTGAAACTGAAGTCTTTTTATTACCTCTAGAATCTCTTTCTACAATATTTGTAAAATCTAATTTAAGATCAGAATCAAATCAATAATCTTCCATATCTTCAAGTTGTAGTTCTTTTAATGAAATGAATTTTTCTATTGAAGATGTATAAACTTCAGAATCCACTCTTTGATCAACATTAATACTTGCATCTTTATAATTTAAACTTTTTATTAAATAAAATGGTGATTTTTGTAAATGATTTTCCTGAATAATGAAGTCTCCATTAAAAGCATTTATAACATCTTGATTGATAACAATATTTGCCCCCGAACTTAATCCAGAAATTAAAAATAATAGTTTAAGAATTTTTAACATATATTCCTCCTCTATTTGTTTATCGACAAAAAAAAGAAAAAATGAAAAAACTAAAGTTTTTTCATTTTACATATATAAAATCCATCATTGTCAAATTCTTTTCCAAAAAAAACTCTTTCATAAACTTTTTCTAAATCATCATGCTTGGTTAAAAATCTTTCTACTTGATCTTCATTTTCTTTCTTGTTAATTGTGCATGTTGAGTATAAAAGTTCAGATTCACTCTCTAAACATTTGTAGGCTTTTTCTAAAAGTTTTTCTTGTAAAATTAATAAATCATTTTCTTCTTTCTCAGAACGTTTTTTTAACTTAATTTCTGGTTTTTGTCTTATAACTCCATAACCAGAGCAAGGTGCATCTAATAAAATGTAATTATATTTCTTTTCTTCAATTTCTAAAGCATCTAAACATTTTAAATTTACATTTTTTATTCCAAGTCTTAAAATATTTTCTTCTATTAATCTTATTTTATTTTCTTGAATTTCATATGCATCAATTTTTCCTGTATTGTTCATTATTTGCGCAAGGTGCGTTAGTTTTCCTCCCGGAGCAGAACACATATCCAATACTTTAGTATCTTTTTTAGGGTTTAATATATACGATGCAAAACCGCTTGTTTGGTCTTGAATAGTTACAAATCCGTTTTTAAAAATTTCTTCACTTACTATATTTTTATCTGTTAAATAAAAATAATCTACCAAACCAGATTTAGTTAAATTATATTTATCAAGATACTTACTTTCAAACTCCTGTTGATCAATTTTGAGTGTGTTTAGTCTTAAACTGATTTTACTTTCTTGATTAGATTGTTTTACAAAATCAATTGCAGAATCTTTTGAATATTCCTTTTCAATTTTTTTAAATAACCAAAAAGGAAAACCATTTTCAAGAGGAAAAACGTTTTGACTATTTTTTATATCTACTTCTCACAAATTTTCATTGACCAATAATTTTGAAACTTTGTTCACTAATCCAGATAAATTTACATTGATTTCTTTTGCTATCTCAACAGCTTCATTTATTACGTAATAAGGTTTTGACCTTAAAAATTTGATTTGATATAAATTCATTCAAAGAAGTATTTGAATTTTAAAATCTGTTTTATCCTGATTTATAACTTTATTTACAACATATTCTAAATAAATTTTGTATTGAATTGTTCCGTATACTAATTTAAAAATAAAAGCTATGTCTTCTTTTGACATAGCTTCCTTTTTTATAAGATTGTTAAGTAATTTATTTGAGAACTTATTATTTATAAATACTTCAAATAATATATTTAACGCTTCTTTTCTTGGGTTCATTATTTTTTAAATTCTTTTTGTTCAATACTAAAGAAGTTAACATCTATCATGAAGTGTTCAACAATTGTTTCAATAAACTCTGAATTATCAAGAATATTTAAATCTTCACTTGCTAATACGTGTGCATAAGTTTTATCAGTTAACAATTCAACTAAATAGTTTTTGAAATCAAAACTTGGATCAATTGAATCTCCACCAACTTTTTTAACATTTTCTCTTCAGTTGTTTACAAAGAATTCGTATTGATCAGTTACAATTTCAGCTACTTTTGTTTTTAATTTAAAGTATTTACTTGTTGAAGGATCAACACTTAATGTGTTTTCTTTTGCTAAAACCTCTTTAACTTTTGCCACTGCATTTTCAACACTATCAATTTCAATAATGTATTGATATTTGTGTTTTAAAGGAATTTCTAATAAAGCTTTGTCTAATCTTTGTTTAATTATTTCTTCTTTTTCAGTACCACGTTTTCTTAATCTTTGTTCCAATGCCTTTAAGCTTGGTGGCATTAAGAATATTGAAACTAAATTCTCTGGTTTTTCTTTTTTAAGAACTTGAGTTGCCCCAATTACTTCAATTTCTAAAATAACATTTTCACCATTTGCAATTTTGTCATAAACAGTTTTTCTTGGTGTACCATAGTAGTTGTCAATAAATTCAGCATGCTCGATTAATTCATTGTGTTGAATAGCATCTTTGAATGCATCTTTGTCAACGAAAAAGTAATTTACACCATCCACTTCTCCTGGTCTTGGTGCACGAGTTGTCATAGAAATAGATTGTACTAAGTTCAATGATTTATCTTGTGCTAATTCTTTGTTAATTGTCCCTTTACCAACACCTGAAGGTCCTGATAAAATGATTATTTTACCTTGTTTGTTCATTTTCTAGCTCTCCTTTTCATTTCTAAGAATATATAAATGCTTATTTTTAAAATCTTTATATTTTAATACATTCAAAAACGCTATTTCTGACATATCAAGTTGCATTTCTGATTCCATTATTAATATACCATAATTATTTAATAATTCTTTTTCATAAATATATTTAAAGAATTCATAATAATATTCCACCTTTGCAAATGGTGGGTCAAAAAATATTAAATCCACTTTTTTATTTGAATTACTTAAGTAATCTAGCATTCTTTTATAATCGAGATTAAAAAGTTCATATTCGTCTTTTCCCAATCCCCTAAAGTTTTCTTTAATAACTTCTAATGCAGGTTTATGGTGGTCATTTACATAAGCAAAGCCAATACCTCTAGATAAGGCTTCTAAGGAAAGTGCCCCGCTTCCTCCAAATAAGTCTAAACAAACTTTATTTTCAAATACAAAGTAGTTGTTTAAAACATTGAACATGTCCTCTTTAACTCTTGTAATTGTAGGTCTGGTATTCATACCCTCCAATGTAACTAATTTTCTTCCTCTAAAACGACCACTTATAACTCTCATTTTAATATTTCCTTTGCATTTATATTATACAAAAAAATAATTAATATATAATCAATGTTGAGGTATAGATTTATGAAATTAGATTTAGCAAAAGACTTATTACAAAATGAGATTCCAACTAATAAATGACTTTGAAAAGATACTCAACCAGAGGTCATTAGAAACAAATCTGTTGATGTTGAATTACCATTGAACAAAGAAAATGAACTAGTAATGAATAAATTAATTGACTTTGTAAGATATAGTCAAGATCCAAGTTTGAATAAGAAAGAAAATGAAGACTATTTAAGACCCGCAGTTGGTCTTGCAGCTCCTCAAATTGGAAGCAATACAAATATGTTCTTTGCAAGATTTGAATGAGATATTGAAGGAAATGATGTTGAAGAGTTTGCCATGGTTAATGCAAAGATTGTAGCAAAAAGTGATCAAATAGGTTGTTTGAGTGATGGTGAGGGTTGTTTGAGTGTGGACAAAGACCATAAAGGTATAGTTCCTAGAAGTTATAAAATACAAGTTAAGGGTTATGACTGATTAACAAAAGAAGAAGTTGATTTAACTTTAAGAGGATACCACGCAATTGTCTTCCAGCACGAATTAGAGCACAACCAAGGACAACTTTACTATGACAGAATCAATGAACAAGAGCCAAACTTTAAAGATGAAAGTTGAATAGTTATATAAGAGCATTTTATAATGCTTTTTTATTTTTTTATTTCAAAATATGTTTATTTATTGTAGTTTTTTGCTAAAATACTAATAACTATGACTTTTAAATTATTTGGAAACGATAATAAAATTAAATACTATTAAGGTATCTTTTTACAAATTTTTACAATTGAATATAAGGAGTTGATACTATGGAAGACAAAAAACAAGAGTCTCTACAACAGGTAAAAAGCGTAGTTGCAGATTTAGAAAATAAAATTGAGATTAAAAAATTGGCTGATAACATTAATCCGCCAAAGAAAAAATTACCACAAGCACCCTTTCCTACTAAAGTTTTTGCTTTAGGTGGATTAGAAGAGGTTGGTAAAAATACTTATTGTATCGAATATAATGACGAAATCATAATGATAGATGCTGGAGTTAAGTTCCCTGATGCTACACAATTAGGTGTAAGTGCAGTTATTCCTGACTTTAGTTATTTAGTAGAAAATAATTCAAAATTAAAAGGATTGTTTATTACACATGGTCACGAAGACCACATTGGAGGTATTCCATATCTACTTCAACAAGTTGAAGTACCAGTAATTTTTGCACCAGCTTTAGCTGCAGCTTTAATTAGAGATAGATTAAAAGAATACAAATTACAAAATAAAACAGTAGTTAAAGAATATAAAGAAAATGATGTATATTCAACAAAAAACTTTACTATACAGTTTGCAGCAGTAAACCACTCAATACCAGATGCATTTGGAGTTCACGTTCAAACACCTAATGGTGCGATCTTTTCAACAGGAGATTATAAGTTTGACTGAACACCTTTAGGTCATGATGCTAACGTTCAAAGATTAGCATCATGAGGTAATGATGGTATTGAATTGTTAATGGCTGACTCAACTAATGCAGAAGTAGAAGGATATACAATTGGTGAAAGAAAAGTTATTCAAAATATTGATACACATTTCTTAAAATCAAAAGGAAGAATTATTATTGCTTCTTTTGCATCAAATGTTCACAGATTACAACACATTATTGAATTAGCCAACAAATACGGTAGAAGAATTGTTGTTATTGGTAGAAGTATTGAAAGAATTATTAAAATAATTAGACAAATGGGTCACTTAAATATTAATGACAGAATGTTTATTAAACCAAATGAAATTGATAACTTCCCAAAAAATCAAATAATGATTTTATGTACAGGAAGTCAAGGAGAACCAATGGCTGCCCTATCTAGAATTTCTAGAATGGAACACCAAACAATTAAAATAATTCCAGGAGATACTGTAATTATGTCTTCATCACCTATTCCAGGTAATAGAGCTGATGTAGAAAATGTAATTAATAAATTAACAAGAATTGGTGCTAATGTAATTGAAAATGGTGCTGATAACAAAATTCATACTTCTGGACACGCAAGCCAAGAAGAACAAAAATTATTATTCACTTTATTAAAACCAAGATGTTTTATGCCTATGCATGGTGAATATAGGATGTTAAAAATTCACGGTGAAACAGCAACAAAAGTTAATGTTAAACCACAAAATGTCTTTGTTGTTGCAAACGGAGATCAAATCGAATTACACAATGGAGTTGGACAAGTGGGAAAAAGAGTTCCTGCCGAAGCAGTCTTCATTGATGGAAAAGATATGACAGGAAAAGCAAGTAATGTTATTAGAGAGAGAAATATTTTAAGTAAGGACGGACTTATGGCTGTAATTATTTCAATAGATTCTCAAGCAAATAAACTTTCTGCACCTCCTAGAATTGTTTCTAGAGGTAGTTTCTATGTAAGAGACAGTGGAAATGTTATTGCTGAATCAATAAACATTGTAACAAAGGCAGTACAAGAAGTTCTTAACTCACAAAAGCCCACTTTTGGAGCAATAAAGAATGCAATTAAGGAATCGTTATCGCCTTTCATCTTTAGATACAAAAGAAGAAACCCTTTAATTATTCCAGTTATTTTAAATAAAAAAGCAGAGGTTAAATAAGAAAATGAAAACTAAAAAAGAACAGTTAGGCCTATTTTCAATAATTTGAATTGGGTTCACATTTATAGCTGGTATAACATTTACTGCCAGTTTTGGACAAATAGTTCTTGCAAAAGATGGAAGTGGTGTTGGAATTAACATCATCTGAATATTTGTACTTGAGGGATTTATAGCCTTCATGTGTGCTTGAGCATTTGCGAAATTAGTTAAATATCACCCACAAGCAAATGGTGGAGGGAGCCAATACGTTAGAACTGCATTTGGTAAGTTCTGAGGATTGCTAATGGGATTCTTTAACTATTCAGTTATTCCAGTAATTGGGATGGCTTTGATTGTAACAATGGTTAGAGCAAACTTTGATAGCGAAATGTGAGGTCGTTGAAGTAATTTATACCTAGATTTAATTGGATTTGCATTATATATATTTGCAGCAACAATTATATTCTTTGGTATAAAAAAATATAAATATGTTGGATTAATAATTGGTTACCTAACATGGGGTATCACATTGTTATTAATGATATTTGGTTTAACAGCAGGATTTATGAATTTAGAAGTAAATTCAGATCCATTTAGACCTTATTTAGATGCAACATTAGATTTACCTGGATTTACAAAAGCATTTACAACTTGTTTCTTTGCTTTTGGTGGTATCGAAACATTCATAACTACAGGTAAAAACATTAAAAATAGATCTAGAAACATGCCTATAGCAATTATTGTAATTATGATAGCAACAACAGCTTTCTACATTATATTTTCAACAATAACAATGTTTGCTGTTGCTGGTGGTTCATTTGAATCAAATCCAAATACACAATTATTTCCAGAAGGTAATTTCTTAAGAACATTTGGTCCAGTATTGATTATTATTTGTACAATCTTAATGAGATTTAATTCTTCATTACAAATTACAATGTTCGGTGGTTCAACTCTTGAACCACTATCAAGTCAAGGATATATTTCTCCAAAATTCAAAAAAGAAAATAAAGAAAACATCCCAGTTGCTGGTGTATTTGCAACTATAGGTTTATTTATAATTTGTGCAACTATATTCTTGTTTATTCCAGATATCATTCAAGGAATAACTGGAGAGGAATCTCCGTTAAATTATGCGACAATTGCTAGTTGTGCTTCATTATTGTTAATAGCAATATATGGGACAATTATTCCAACTGTTATTGTTCAAGGAGTTAGAAAAAATGTTAAAGTTCAAATATGAGAATACATAGGTTGAATCGTAACTGGCTTATTCCTGTTGTTTGTATTTGGGGCATACGTGTGAACTTCATTGTTAAACCCATTTGTAAAACCAAATCCAGATCAAGCCAAACAAATACAAGCAGTTGTAAGTAGTGTATTCCAAATATTATACGTTACAGGAGTTGTGGTATGAGCAGTAATACAATATCACTTATACTACAAACCGAAAATGGCTAAAATGGATTCAAATTCTGAAAGAGCAAAAGAAATTGCTGAATATGAAAATTTCTTTAGACTTCTAAGTACTGATGAAATGGAAAAAATTGCTTTACAACAAGCAAAAGAAGATGAAGAATATAAGCAGTATAAACTTCAAATCAAGGCTGAAAAAACTAAAAATAAAGCAGTTTCAAAATAGTCCAAAAGGACTATTTTTTTATATTATAATTAGATTAATATGGAGGATGAGTGTATGAAAAAGTTATTGGGTATTTTAAGCACAGCAACTTTAACAATTGGTTCTGTTGCCCCTATTATAAATTACGCAATTTATGCACCCTCTTTAACTGTTATTAGGAAGATAAGTTATACTTATAATCTTAAAGATTTGGAATGAGATTCAATAAAATTTTTTAATGTTAACGGAATTCAAACAGCTACATTAACATCTCAAGATTTTACAAATGAATTAATAGAATGTATTCAAAAAATGTATGATGAAATTCCCGAGAAGGATTCTAATGTTTATAAAATTAATAAAATTACAACCCAATTTATTCAATCAGGAAGTGTAAACAATGATGTTAAACTATTTAATGAAAAATTTATTGCTGCAAATAAAGACGTTAATAAATTAAATGTAAAAAATCATAAAGTAGTTATATAAAAATATAATGATCCAAAAATAGGAGATCAATATTATATAAATGTTTGAGCAAATATTTCAGGACAAGATATAAGACTTTATGGAGGAGATGCATCAAAACCCTACAATTCACTTGATGAACTTAAAAAGAATTTCACAAATGAATTTGAACTTGAAATAACAATGGAAGTTTGAATTGATGGAGAAGATAAGGAATACTGAGGAATTGAATTACAACAAAACATTGACTTCCAAATAAAAAGCCAAATAATAAACTGATTTATGATGGAACAACAAACCCAGATGAGATCAGAAGTAATAAAACACATTAATAAAGAGGTTAATACACAGATAACAAAAATTGATAGGCCAATAAAACTTTATGAAGCAAAATTAAGCACTAATGCAAAAACTTTTGAACCCGGAAATGAAATTGGAGATAATATACTCATTGGTAGTGAGCACCCTTATTTTTATATTGGAATCACCTCAAGCGAACAAGCTTTTGGAGAATATAAATTGCTTGTAAAAAATACATTAGGACCTTCTTCAGAAACACAAAAAAAATGATTAGAATAAACTAATCATTTTTTATTTGTTTATGGTGGTACAATTCTTTTAAGGAGGTGTAAAAATGAGAGGAAATAGATCAATTTCTTGAATCAGAACTTTGCTGATGATTGGAAATGTATTTGGTTTAATTTCTGGATTGTTCCTGTTTATTGTATTCGCATTCCTTATGTCAAGTTATGTAATTGCAGATACTGGAAATGAATTTGGAAATCTTGAACCTTATGTACCATTAATGTTTTCATTGGTATCTTTCTTTACGATTACTAATATATTCTTTTGTAGTTATATTATTAATTTTCTAAGAAAGGCAGATGATATTACATTATTGAACAACAGATATGTAATTGCATTATTTTCAATTTCAATTGGTGGATTGTTTACACCATTTGTCTTAGCACAAATGCCAAACATACAAGTACAATCAACAATTAGTCCGAAATTTACAATTTCAAAAGGATATGGAGGAAACTCATTAGTTTCTGGATTTGCAGCTTTAGTGGTTTATTTTGGTTTTTCATTATTTGGAACAACTAATGTAAACGAAAACTCATCTATATTTACTAGTGGAACTCCAGATATAATTGCAGTTTCAATATTATCTACAATATTGTTGTGAGGTGTTATTAACACACTAACTTTTGCAACACCAGGTGCACAAGTTTCTTGAGACAATAAAGGTACAGCTTATAAATTCATGAATTTCTTAGCTGTTATAAACCTGATTGTTGCAACTATGACACTAATCTTGCAATTGATTGCAGCTGTGCTTTCAATTATTTCAATCTTATCAGATATGTTCGACAGAAGACGTGGATTCTTAGGTGCATTATTTAATTCAATGCTTGCAGCCTATAGAATTGCAATTCAATTATTTATCATTTATACAATAAATAAAATAATCAAAGGACTATGACAAAAAGGAGATAAAATTTACTATCAAGATTACTCAAGACTTGCTGAAAAGCAAAGAGAATATGATATGAATTCAAATCGCTAATAACAAATAAGTATAAAAAAAATAACTCTTATGAGTTATTTTTTTATTAAGCTGTTACTTTTTCTTTTTTTGGAGTAGAAACTTTGTTAGCTTCATCCTCGTCAACTTTTCTTGGAATAATAATAGTTGTGTTAACTGTAAAAGGAACAGATGCTTGAAGTTTAAACATTTTTAATACTTCTTTTCTTTCTTCTTCAGGTAAATTACCAACTGTTATTTCGTCTAATTTTTTAATTAATTTAGTAAATATTTTAACTCATCAAGCTCATGCCGCTATTAATAAGATAGTTCCAGAAATAGCTAATGCTGTAAAGAATCATGATAAATTCATTGATGATAAAGCTCCATAATCACCAAATCTGAAACTTAAGTATGAGATTAGGTTTGATCCCACACCAAAAGCTGCTAGAATGTGACAATAAATTGATCTACTTCAAAAGTTTGTTGCTTGTTCACGAATATCTAAAATATTTGTAAAGTTATATAACATTAACATTGTTCCTTTAACAGAATTGTTTTCTTCATATCATTTTGGTAAATGTAATTCTTGGAAAGCAGCTCTATAGTTAAAGTGATTGTTTACTCTTTTTCTTTCTCCATACATTAATTTAATATCTGTATAGTTTGTTTTAATTGCTAACGCTTTAAATAAATCTTTTTGCAAAACATTACTTTTTTTTGCTTTTGTTTTTTGATAAACAGTAATGTTTATTACAGTTGCAAAAATAATAACTAAAATTGCAAATACAAACGCTGCAAATGAAATGTACATTTGTCAATCATAGAAGAATACACCGCCGTTAGTTGGGTCACTTCCATTATTTGGTCTTAGAATTGGATTCATTATAGGTACCTAACCTTTCAAACTAATATAATAATATACTAAATTATAATATTTAACAAATCTCTTTCGCCATTTTTTTCATTTTTTTTAATTAAAAGCGTATCTTTGTTTAGTAAAACAGCTCTTTTTATAAAAAACTCTTGAAATATTTTTTGAGTTTTAGAGACAAAATTATATATTAATGTTTGTTGATTGTTTTCAGAACTAATTAAAACATTATTTTTATTTAGATAGTAAATTTTTTTAAAGTCAGATTCCTGAGTTAATTTTAGTTGTTCATTGAAATTTTTATCAATTAAAATAACTTTTTCTTCTTTGTCTTGAATAATATAGTTATTTTCAAATTCAATTATATCTACCAAATCATAATTAATTTCACTTATTATTTTTAAATCAAAATCTGTGAAGTAAGATTTATTTTCCTTTTTGATCACAAGTTTATCGCTAAACTTCGTTATTATTTGTAGTTCCATCAAATGCTTAAGATCATTAACTTCTGATGTGAAAACTTTATTATTTATTATAAAACTAATATATTGTTTTTTTCCTGTATTAACAAAATTCTGTATATAGTTTTCATAAACTCCATAAATTTGTAAATCTGTATTAGATACCATTTCCAAGGATGATAAAGTTGGATTTGGGTGAGCTAAAAACATTCTATCAATATCTTGTTTATTTTTAAGGTTTTCTTCAAATAGATTTCTAGACAAATAACAAAGAGTATTTATATGACTATTAGGTTTACTATCTGAAAAATAGATATTTTCATAATCTTCAAAAATATTTGTTATTCAATCTGTATTATCAATTTTTCTGATTTTTATATTCATTTTAATCACCTTTTTAATTATAGATTAAAAAACACAGTTAATTAACTGTGTTATATTTTTGAAATTATTTATTTTGGATTGCTTCTACACCAGGTAAAGTTTTACCTTCCATGTATTCTAATGAAGCTCCACCACCAGTTGAAATGTGTGTGAATTTTTCCTTAAATCCTAATTGAATTGCAGCTGCAGCTGAATCTCCACCACCAATTAAAGTGAATGAGTCTTTTAAGTTTGCTATAGCTTCACAAACAGCTAAAGTACCTTTATTATAGTGTTCGAATTCAAACACTCCCATAGGTCCATTTCAAGCTACTGTTTTTGCATCTTTTAAGATATCTTCAAATAATTCTATTGATTTAGGACCAATATCTAATCCCATTACATCTTCTGGTAAATCTACACCAGAAATTGTTGGTTCTGTATCTTTAAAGTCAGTGTTGTTTGCTGAGTCAATTGGTAAGATGATTTTTCCATTAGCTTTTTCCAAGTATTCTTTTGCTAGTGAAACTTTATCTTCTTCACATAATGATTTACCAATACTGTGACCTTGTGCTTTAAAGAATGTATATGCCATTCCTCCACCAATAATAATTTTGTCAGCTTTTTCCAATAGGTTATCAATAACTCCAATTTTATCAGACACTTTTGCTCCACCAATGATGGCAACAAATGGGTGTTCTGGTTTGTCAATTCCTTTTGCTAACATTTCTAATTCTTTTTGAACTAGGAATCCCACACAACTTTCAGCTATGTTTGATGCGATTCCAACATTTGAAGCATGAGCTCTGTGTGCTGTACCAAATGCATCATTTACGAATACATCTCCTAATCCAGCTCAGTATTTTCCTAATTCAGCATCATTTTTAGATTCAAATTTAACAACTTCTCCGTTTTGAACATCTTCAAAACGTGTGTTTTCAAATAAAAGTATTTCTCCTTCATTTAATGAACCAATTGCTGATTCTAATTCTTCTCCTCTTGTTTGAGGAACAAATTTAACTGATTTTCCTGATAATTCTTCTAATTTTTTAGCAACTGGTGCTAAAGTTTTTTTAGCTTTGTCACTTTCTTCTTTAATTCTACTTAAGTGTGAGAATAATACAATTTTTGCACCATTTTCAATTAAGTGGTTAATAGTTGGTAGTGCCGCTCTAATACGGTTATCGTCTGTTATAACTCCATCTTTTAATGGAACGTTAAAGTCAACTCTAACAAGAACAGTTTTTCCAGATACTTGAATATCATTTAATGTTTTTTTCATTTTTCGTTCTCCTATACCTAATTATTTTAAAACATTTTTAACCATAAAATCTATATAATGAAAAAAATTATCCTCATTTTCATTATGAAACCTTATTATATCTTGATCTTTGATTAAATTATTTTTACTTGGTTTATATAATTTTTTTCAAGGAGTTTGTTCGTGACATATTTCAACAATATCTCAAGATTTCAATTTCAAAAGAAATAAAACAATACTATATGTTATTTTATTATCTTTTTTATTTTGACTTTCAATTTTTAAATGAAGTTCTTTAGAATAGGTTATAGGTATGTCCGACCTTGCATAATTGGTATGTTTTTTTCATAAATCATAAATTACAGGACCCCATCTTCAAGTTTCAAATTCAATGTTTGCAACTTTTTGTCTAAATAATAAGAAGTAACTATAAACTATATAAATTATTTTCTGTATTTGAATTTGTGTGACTCTTTTTATGTTATTTTCTTTTTTTACTTTAGCAATAACATTTAAAATGTAATTTACAAATTCATCTTTAGAATAAAAAAACATATTTTCACCTCAATATTACTATCGTTGTAAAAATATGCTTAATTGTTTTATTTAGAAAATTATAAACTTAACATGTGTTTGATTGTACGGATGAATTGAGAAGTAAATGAGTTTTCGTTATCGTATCATGCAAATACTTTAACCATTTGTTTTCCTTCAACTTCCATAACTCTTGTTAATGTTGCATCAAAGATTGAACCATATGTTGATCCAATTACGTCTTGAGAAACAATTTCTTTTGTACAGTACTCTAATGCTAATCCTAATTCAGCGTCACTTGAAACAGCTGATTTAATTGCATTGTTGATTTCATCAACTGTTGTGTTTTTTGCTAACTCAACAGTTAAATCAACGATTGAACCTGTAATTGTTGGAACACGTAATGCTAATCCATCTAATTTTCCGTTTAAGTTTGGTAATACTTTACCAACTGCTGCTGCTGCTCCAGTTTTTGATGGAACAATGTTTCATGCAGCTGCACGCCCACGACGTAAGTCTTCTGGGTGAGCTAAGTCTAATAATCTTTGGTCATTTGTTACGGCATGAATTGTGTTCATTAACCCTTTAACAACTCCAAATTTTTCATCTAAGATTTTTGCTACTGGTGATAAACAGTTTGTTGTACATGATGCAGCTGAAACAATTGTGTCTTCTGCTGATAATGTTTTGTGGTTAACACCAAATACTATTGTTTTTAAATCTCCTGAAGCTGGTGCTGAAATAATTACTTTTTTTGCCCCTGCTTCTAAGTGAGCTTTTGATTTTTCTTTGTCGGCGTAGAAACCTGTACATTCTACAACTAGATCAATTCCCAATTCACCTCATGGTAAATTTTTTGGGTCTCTTTCTGCTAAGATTTTGATTTCTTTTCCATCAACAATGATTGCTCCCTCTTTAGATTCAACTTTTCCGCTCATAAATTTTCCTTGAGCTGAATCGAATTCTAATAAGTAAGCTAATTTTTTTGAATCAGTTAAGTCGTTAATTGCTACAACTTCGATATCTTTTGATAAGAATAATTGTCTAAATGCTAGACGACCAATTCTACCAAATCCGTTAATTGCTATTTTTTTCATATTAGTCAATTCCTTTCACGATTTAATTTTATACCTTATTGCCTTATTTATTAAATAAAACATTTAAAATTTATTTCCATTTTTTCCACAACAATATTTACTAGTTGGAGAAATATTCTACTAATATCTCTTATTTTCTCCAATTAATTCAAATTCATTTGAAAGACCTTTTATTCTTTCTGTAAATCTTAAAGCTTTTTGCATTTCAAATTTTTTCTCTTCTGGATTAGTAACTCTTTTGTTTAAGTAATACTTTTGAAGATCTGAAATAGAGAAATTAGATGTAAAGTATGTTATTTTCTTATTTTCTAATCTATGGTTTAAAATACCAAACATGACCTCATCTCTACTTCAATCACTTACAACTTCCGCTCCAATATCATCTAGTATTAGAACATCCACTTTTAAACAGTCATCATAAAATCTTGATAAGTCAGTTTTTTCTTCGGTATTAAATGTATCTTTTATTATTTTAATAAGTTTATTTACAGTTACAAATATGACTTTCTTATCTTTTTTAGCATATTCATTTGCCAACCTTTTCATTAAAAAGGTTTTACCAGCTCCTGGATCACCATAGATATAGACTCCTTTTCATGAATTGTTTACTAAATTATCTCTAATTTCTTTTAATAATCTTTTCATTTCTTTTGATACTTGAGAAATGTCTAAAGCCTTGGTGTATTCACTTATGGTTTGGCTATTTTCTTGTAAGTCGTAATCTGCATGAACTATATTTTTTATTATTTTATAATCCTTGTTTTCATATATTCAATGCTTACAGTTTTTACTTGAAATATAGAATAAGTTATTCTTATAAACAAGAACCTCTTGAACACCTTTAATTAATTGAGTGCACTTTTCTAAAGGTTCTTCATTTGCACAGAAAGTATACTGACTTAGAAATCTATTGATAACCAACATATTATTTTCCAAAATTTGATCTGTTATTTTGTGTTTTTCAATAAGTTCTTTTAAGCTGATGTGATTTTTTATATCACTTAAATTAAGTTGTTTCATCTATAAGTCACCTCAATCATTTTGATCAAAAGTGAAGTCTTCTTCAACTTTAATTTTATATGTATCTTTGTTTAAAGCTTCATTTCATCTTCTACCCAAATCTATGTTCACTACTTTGTTTGATTTAATATTTGATTTAGACTTTTGGTGAGCAACTTTTAAATATTCAAATGTCTCAGATGCTGTTTTAAATCCGTTTTCAGACATTGTCGAAGCTATTTTATAAATATAGTTGGCAACTATATTTCCTTTGTTTTTTAAGAAAACAAAATCAAATAAGCAATTTATTACACCATTTCTTAACTTATATTTATTTTGGAGAATTTCAATAATTTCGTTTTGGGTTTTATTTAATTCTTTTGTTTTAGGGTCTTTTGAAGAAATTAAAGCCAATAGATATTCTTCAGGTTCAATTGTTTCCATTTCATTAAGTTTTTTAATCTTTTGGTTTTGAATGTTTTTGTTTACATCTATTTCAGGAACTGTTGGTTCAAATTCATCCTTTTTAAAGATAAGTTTGGCAACTTCTTTGTAGAACAATGAGTTGTCAAAAGAACATTCTTCTTTGTCATATATTCTTTTTATTATTTCCTTTATTTCAAATTGACTTATATTGTATGAACCAAAAACATCTTCAATAGCTTTTTTAACTACTGAGTTGTTTTTGCTTATAATTACATCTTCAGTTTCTAAAGATTCAATTAGTTGTATATAGTCCAAACCTTTTAATAAAGCGTTTGTTCTCTTCGGTTTTGCTTTAATCATTGTTGTTTCTTCTACTTTAATATTTTCAATTTCACCAAATACATCTGCAAATTTAGATGAAGTGTCTTTATAACCACTTTCAAGGCTTAATTCACCTTCATCTCTGAAAGTGAATCTTACCAGTTCATAGTCATCCTTTTTTAATTTATTTAATAAAGCATTATTAAATACTTTATTTTCAAAGAATTCAGCGGGTTCTAATGGTGAATATACATTGAATATTATTGTATTTTTTTCTTTGTTTTCCAAAGTTCTTAAAAGACCTAAAGCTTCTAACTTTTTAAAATATTTTGCTAGTGTTGTTTTACTAATTCCAGTAATTTTTGATAATCTAGCATCTGATAAAGTAATTTTCTTAAAATCATTTAAAATGTATGATTCGTTTATTAATGTATAGTATAGCGACACCGCCTTAGATCCCATAATAGGTTGGTAAAGGTAGGTGATTATTTTGTTGTTTGAACTGTCAACTATGTTTTTTAGAATAACTCTGTAATTGAAATCATTCATACCTACCTCCGTCTTGCTTATTAATAATAAAAAAAAAGAAAAAAATTGGAACACATTTAATATTTTTTATGTAATTTCCTATAACTTGTTAATAAAAAAACTTGATAAATACCTTTATTTAAAGGTTTAAATCAAGTTGTCCACATATTAATACTAATTTTGACATTCTCCACAGAAGTATGTCCCTCTTCCGTTAACCTTTATCTTTTGAATAATTCTTCCACATTCAAAACAAGGTTTATCTTTTCTTAAATGAACTTTTAGTTCATTTTGATATTTTCCATCAATACCTTGTTCTGGTTGATAACTATCTATTGTAGATCCACCAAGTTCTATAGATCTCTTTAGAATTCTTTTGGATGCGTTTAAAATATCTTCATAATTTCTCAATTTTAAACTGCTTGCTCTTTTTTCTGGGTGAATCTTGGCTTCAAATAGAATTTCATCCGCATAAATATTACCTATTCCAGATATTTTTGTCTGGTCTAGCAGGACAGTCTTAATGTGCTTGTTTGAACCAGACATTATATCCATAAGATATTGTCCGTTTAAACTGCTATCAAAGGGTTCTGGGCCAACATTTTGTATTGGTTTTTGTGTTCTAAATTTAGATTTTTCTTGAAGGTGTAAAGTACCAAATTTCCTTGTGTCTGTATAAACAAGTAATTTATTGTCACTTAATTCAAATACAGCTTCTACGTGTTTTTGTTCATATTGTGTTCCGGCTTCATAAACAAATCATTTTCCTTCCATTCTTAAGTGACTTATTAAAACAAGTTCTTGAAGTTCGAAAATTATATGTTTTGCTATTCTTGATATATTGTCAATTTTTCTACCTTCCAGTTCTTTTTCGAATTCAGGAATAGAAATATCGGTTTTTATTAAATTGGGGTAAGTTATTGTTGCTTTTCTTATTGTTAAGCCCTTAACTTTTTTATTTAGAATCCTAATAACGGTTTCAACTTCTGGTAATTCTGGCATAATAAATTCTCCTTATTTTAAATTAAATCAATCTTTTGCTTGAGAATAGTTTATTTCTAAATCAACAAGCGCTTCTCTATTTTTGTTTGATATTTTTAATAAATCATTATAAGCATTTTTCATTGTTTCAAGAACCATAGTTTTCACTTGTTCAAGCTCCTCTTTTTTAACTAACAATATAATTTCATCATGAATTTGAGCAATCATTTTTGAATTAAAATTACTTTTATTTAGATTTTCAAAAACATTAATCATTGCAACTTTTAGAATATCTGCAGCAGTACCTTGAATTGGTGCATTAACAGCAGCTCTTTCTCCAAATTGTTTAACCATATAATTTGAATTACTTAATTCGTAAATATATCTTCTTCTATTTCCCAGTGTTTCTACATAACCATTTTCATATCCAAATTTAATAACTTGTTCTTTAAATTTTAAAATTTGAGGGAAAGCTTGATAATAAGCTTTAATGTATTCTTTTGCTTGAGGAATAGAGATTTTTAAATCTTTTGCAAGACCAAAATCACTTAAACCATATAGAATACCAAAGTTAAAAACCTTGGCAACCCTTCTCTGTTCTGAATCCACTTCTTGATCTTCATTCAAGTTAAAAATACTTCTTGCAGCTTCTGAGTGAATATCTCTATTCATAGAAAATATTTGAATTAATTTTTCTTCATTCACTATATCTGCCAATACCCTAAGTTCTATTTGAGAGTAATCAAAACTTAAATATAGGTTTTCATCATTTGTTACAAATATTTTTCTAACATTTTTTTGTTCTTCATCTCTAACAGAAATGTTTTGAATGTTTGGATAACTAGAACTTAGTCTTCCTGTATTTGTTAGAGTTTGATTAAAAATTGTATGGACCTTACTGTCTGGGTGAATAAATTTTTCAAATCCTTTTAAATAAGTTGAGTGCAACTTACTATACTTTCTAAAAGAAATTATTTTTGAAATAACTGGATGTTTATCCTGAAGAGATTCTAAAGTTTCTCTGTCGGTGCTCCCTTTGTTATAATCTGGCAACTGTAATTTATCAAATAGAAGTTCTTTTAATTGTTTTGGTGAACCCACATTGAAATTATCTCCAATAAAATCTTTTAAATCATTTTTAATTTCAATTTCCAAATTCGTTAATAATTCTAAAATATTTTTTTCTTGTGTTGCTAATTCATCTTTGTCAACTTGAATTCCTTCCACTTCCATATCAATTAAAACTTTTGCAAAGGGTAGCTCAATTTTTTCATATAGGCTTGTCTGATTATTTTCCTGTAATTGTTTTAAAACATCTTGTTCATATTTTTTTATTATTAAAGATTTATTTACTAAATAATCCATTTTTATTTTTTCATCGATAAGTAAAGTTCTTTTTACCCCTTTACCAAAAATTTCTTCAAATGTCTTAATTTCATTTGAAGGATCCAACATAATGACATGCTGTTCAAAAGATGATTTTATATTTGAATTTAAAACATAACATCCAATCATCATGTCATAGATAAATAAGTCGGATTTTGTCTCGTAACCCATTTTTTTTAAAGCTATAATTGTCTTTTTAATATCATATGTTTTAAATTTTGAATTAAGTAAAAAATACTGAAAATTTTGATCAACTATAGATTCATTTCAATTAAATATACTTATTTCTTCACTTGAATTAAATGAGTAATAAAAATTTCCTTTTGAATTTACAATTGAAATTCCAATGACATCACTTGTGTGGTAATTATCATTTAATGTTTCCAAATAAATATAATTTTCTATATCATTATATTTTTGATTTCATTTATTTATAATTTCATATTCAGTTTTTAACTCAACAACATTTTCTTCATTCTTTGAATTATATTTTTTTAATAATGAATTCATTTCATATCTAATAAAAAAATCTCTAAGTCCAGCAAAATCAATTATTGTTTTTTCAAAACTAATTTTATCCAACTGCATATCTCTAAAAATTGTTGCAATTTCTTTTGAAAGAAATGCATCTTCTTTTCCTGCAACCAATTTCGCCTGCTTAGCACCTTTTATTAAATCTATGTTTTCATATAAATTTTCTAAATTATGAAATTCTTGTAGAAGTTCTTTTGCCGATTTTTCACCAATACCAGCAACACCTTTTATGTTATCTGAAGAGTCTCCCCTCAAACCTTTGTAATCAATTACTTGTTCCGGTGTTACTCCTCACTTTTCAAATAATCTTTCCTTATTATAAACCATAAGATCACTTGTTCCAATTTGCGGAGATAAAACAAAAGTCTTATCAGATATTAGTTGATACATATCTTGATCGCTTGTTAGTATATGAGTTTCTGCTTCTTGGTCTTCTTCTAATATTTTTGAAATAGTCCCTATTATATCGTCAGCTTCATAATTATCGACTTCAAATCATTCAATATTGACATTAGTTAGGAATTCTCTTACGATTGGAAATTGCATAACCAACTCTGAAGGAGTTTTTGCTCTACCAGCTTTATAATCTTTCAACTTATCATGTCTAAAAGTTTTTTTACCTTTATCAAAAGCAACTTTAACGCAAAAATAATCATTTTTTTCAATGATATTCATAAGCATATTAATAAATGAGTATACCGCATTTGTCGGTATACCACTCTTTGTAGTTAGTGTGGCTCTACCATAAGAACTGTAGAAAGCCCTAAAAATTAAGGCATTACCATCAACAAGTAAGAATTTATTTTTCATTTTTTTCACCATTAATTCTATAATAACAAAAAAAGTGCTTGTAGCACTTTTTATTATATCTCTTTGACAAAATCCATTAACACAGCATTTATTTTGTTATTAAATTTCTGTGTTTTGATTTTAATTATAAGGTTTTTACCTAAATTTAATTTAGATCTTAAATTTTCATATATAGATGAAAAAACAGTAACAACAATTGTGTCAGTTTCATCTGCAATATCTATGAATCCCATTTCATTACCGTTTTTATCTTTTTTAGTAATTATGTTCTCAATATTTATTAAAACATCACAAACAACACCTTCATCTCTTAAACTGCTTATTGTTCTTAATTTATGATTGTTTATAATTTTTTGTCTAATTATAGATAATGGGTGTGCTGAAACAAAGAATCCCAAATATTCTTTTTCAAAACCAACTATTTCTTCGGGTTTATCTTTTCTTTTTTCCAGATCTAAAGAAATATTAGGGTCATTTAATAAAGTTGCTGTAGCACTTAAATTAAAAATTTGTTCTCTTTGAGAAATCAAATCCCTTCTAGCAAATCCAAAACAATCAAATGCACCAGAATAAACCAAGGCTAAATATCTTTGTTCTGATAACCCTTTTTCTTTCATGTTACCTATAAACAATAATATGTTTTCAAAGGCTTTTTTATTTGTTTTAAAAAGTTCCTTTACGTTTTTTAAAAATTCAGGACCAATAAATTTAATTATATTCATTGGAATATTTATCATATTATTGTGAAAAATATATACACTGTTTGGATTTTTAATTGTTGGTGGGTTAACATTAAAGCCAGCATTTTTAACTTCATTTAGGTATTGTGAAGTTTTAGTTTCATTTCTTATAGAACCATTTAATAATGAGCAATAGAAAGAAGATTTATAATTTGCTTTTAAATAAGCCATTCAATAACTTATCACAGAATAAGCAATAGCATGTGATTTGTTAAATCCATAGAGTGCAAATCTTTCTATATAGACTCAAATTTCATTTGCCTTATTTTGCACATATCCATTTTTAATTGCAGCTTCAATAAATTCCTCTTTAAATTGTTTCATTAAATTTTTATCTTTTTTACCAATAGCTCTTCTAACTACATCAGCCTTACTCAAACTCATACAAGCTACTCTTTGTAACATATTCATAATTTGTTCTTGATAAACAATTATTCCAAATGTACTTTCTAAAATGTCTTCTACATTTTTATCTAATGCATATTTTATTTCGCTATTATTTTTTCTTTCAATGAACAATGGTATGTTATCTTGTGGTCCTGGTCTATACAAAGCAGATGTTGTTGCAATATCTTCTATTGAGTTGACCTTCATCTTTATTAAAACATCAGTCATACCTGGTGATTCTAATTGAAATATACCACTAGTGTCTCCACTTCTTAACAAATCAAAAGTTTTCTTATCATTTAAAGGTATATCATCTAAATTTATTTCAATACCCTCTATATTTTTTATATTTTTTATTACTTCTTGTATTATAGATAGATTTCTTAAACCTAAAATATCTGTTTTAATTAATCCAATCTCTTCCAAGTGGTTCATTGAAAATTGTGTTTGTGAAATTCCATTTATTCCGATTTTTGTTGGAACAACTTTGTAAAGTTCAACATCAGAAAAAATGACTCCGGCAGCGTGTGTTCCAGTTTGTCTTGGAAGTCCAATTATTTTTTCACTAATCTCAAACATTTGAGGATACTTATCCTTATATTTTCTAAGTATTTCACTATCGGTTAAAGCCAATTGTAAATCTTTAACATTTTTATCATTGATTTGTTTTGTCATATGATTAATATCATTAATAGGTACATCAAAAATTCTTCCACAATCTCTTAAAGCATTCTTAATTCCGATTGTTTGGAAAGTTGTGATTGTAGCGAAGTGATCTTTACCATATTTATTAAATAGGTATTCCAATATTTCTTCTCTTCTATCATCTTGAAAGTCCAAGTCAATATCAGGAAGGGTTACTCTATCAATATTTAGAAATCTTTCAAAAAGTAATTCTCATTTAATAGGATCTAATTTAGTAATTTTTAAAAGAAATGCAACTAAACTGCCTGCCGCAGAACCTCTTCCGGGTCCATATAAAATTTTTAATTTTATAGCTTCGCTAATTAAGTCATGAACAATTAAAAAGTAATCTTCAAATCCCATTTTATTTATTACATCAAGTTCATATATTAATCTTTCACTATAAATGTTTTTATTCAAATCTTTTTTAGCTTCCAAATAATTATCTAAAGCTTCTTCACAAACAATTCTTAGATATTCTTTTGAAGGCATTTTTTTGCTGTTTGGGTATTTTAAAAAATGCTTTTCATAAATAAATATATTTTCGAAATCAATCATATTAGTAATTTTTGAAATATTATCAATATGTTTTTCAACTTTCATATATTGTGAAACAGATTCTTTTGAATAATAAAAATTTTTATCTACATTTGAAAGTTCAGAAATTAATTTACCCTCATTTATAGCTATTAAAGTTTTATATACTGGGTATTCATTTTCATTTAAAAAATTAATCTGATTTGAAAAGACAATATTATCCTTCTTTGAAAAATAAGAGTGATTTTGTTTAGTTATACCAATATAAAAATTATCCTCTTTAATTTTTTTGCCAAATATTTCTAAATAGTTATCAACATTTTCTATAGAAAAAGAACAAACAACTATTATGTCGTTTGATATTTTTTCTCAAAAAACTTTTTCAATTTTTTCTAAGTCTGTTTTTTCATTTTGATTTATATAAGAACTAATAAAACTTATATTTTGAAATCCATTATTATTTTTTGCATAAATTAAAACATTACCAAAAGATAAATCAATACTTAAACCAATAATTGGTTTAATTTGATTTGCTTTGGCTTTTTCATAGAATTCAGCTGCTCCATACATTGTATTTTTATCTGCATAAAATCCAAATTCAAGTTTATTTAATTTTAAAAAGCTAAAGTAATCATCAATTTTAATTGTTGAATTGAGAAAATTATAACAACTTTGAACATTAAGCAAATTTAAATATTCCATACAAGACCTCACTTCTTTTATTTTACATTATTAGTAAAAAAACACCATTTTATTAAATAGTGTTTTTATTTTCTTCTATTAAAATAATCGACAATTGTGTCATAAGCATTATTAATTTTTGTCATTTCTGCTTGGGCTTCCAAGTTATTTGGATTTTTATCCGGATGATATTTTTTAGCCAATTCAATATATCTCTTTTTAACTTCTTTTAATGATGATTCTCTTGGCATACCTAAAGCTTCAAAAGCTTGATCAACTTGAGATTTGTCTTGATAAAAGTCTGAATATGAATTAGAACTATCGTAATCAGCTCCTCCAACAAAGTCTTCATCAGAGTAACGACTTTGAGTGTTATCTCTATTTCTATTTCTTCCACCTCTAAGTCTTCTGATTCCACCAAAAATTAAATCAAATATTAGGACGTAAAAGAAAATTTCTAATAACCTTAATATAAATTTAAATAGACTATCCATTATATTCACTCTTTCTTATGATGTATATACAATTCAAACTATTAAGGAAATTATTAGTAACAAAATTATTATATATGCAGTAATTTTATAAATTAGATGATTCGCCTTTTTATTTTTATTTTTGTTGTTTGAATCTGACTTTTTATCTTTTAAAACTGAATTTGGAATTTCTGAAATAGTTAGAGAATCATCTTTATAGTTTTCTATTGCAAACTCCTGGTCATATGCAAGCGTCTCGCTGTTAACTACATTCCCATTAAAAACTCCAAACTTATTTGTTTCAGTTTTCTTCTTTTTCTTATTGTTTTTCAATTAACTCACCATCTTTTCATATATAAGTTTTTATATAATTTTTAATTGTATAGTCTATCATTTCATCTAACAATAAATTTTCTTCTTGTTTTGTAGCTACAAATGATTTTGGTTTTGTAACTGGATTTTTAGGAACATACATTGAACATACGTCATCAAAAGGTAATATTGAGGTTTCATAAGTATCAATTTTTTTAGAAATTTCAATAATTTCTTCCTTATCGTGTGTTAACACAGGTCTTAATATTGGTAATTGTGAAACTTCATTTATAACATTAATTGATTCAATAGTTTGACTAGCCACTTGTCCCAATGATTCACCAGTTATTAGGGCTTGTACTCCAATAATTTTGGCTCATTCATTTGCAATTCTTATAAATATTCTTCTCATGATTGTTATTCTGTATGATTCTTCTTTTATATGCATAAGTTCTTTCAAAATCATAGAAAAATCACAAACATATAAGGAAAAACTTGAATGATTAAATTTTTCAATTTTACCTGCCAATTTAAAAACCTTATCCAAAGCTTCGGGTGTTGTGTGGGGCAGTGTCATAAAATGTAAAAAATCTACAACCATTCCTCTTTTTAAAGTTAGATAACTTGCAACAGGAGAGTCAATGCCGCCACTTAGCAACGATAATCCTCTACCACTAACTCCGACAGGTAGACCTTTTGAAGCATTTATTCTTGATGTAAAAATAAATGCTCCATTGTGTTTTATTATTATTGTTAATTTTAAATCGGGTTTATGAACATTAACTTTTATATTATTGTTGTTTTTCAAAATATTAACAGCAACTTTAGTTTTTAATTCTTGAGAACCCATTGAAAAACCCTTGTCTTTTCTTTCAACTTCAACCTTAAAAGTTCCAGAGTGATTCATAGCAATTTCTAAAGTTTTAGCAAGAATAACATCTTCATTTTTTTCAACAATTTCAACAATAGACAATGAGTAAATACCAAATATATTTTGCAAAATATTTGATATATTATCTAATTTACTTTCATCTTTTATTTCCAAAACTAAACTGTTGTGATCTTTTTTGTACTCAATAAATTCCTTGTATTCTTTTAGTTTGAATTTTATATTTTGAATCAGTTTACTAATAAAGGCATTTCTATTATTTCCTTTTAAAGTTAATTCTCCATATCTTATTAATATATTTTTCATTATGTACCTCTATCTTATTTTGTTTTCCTTTATCGATAATAAAGTTTGTAAAGAATATCCAATTAATTGATCAAGTTGTCTTTCTTTAAATAATTTTTCACAATTAAATATTGCTTCATTAATTCCACCAACTTTACCAACATATCTTTCAAGATAAATTATAATTTCTTGTGATATATAATCTAAAAAAATTGCATCATTTAAATCTCTAGCTAAAGCAAGAGCGTTCTGACTACATTTATCTATTTCTTGTGAAATACGTTCTCTTTCAGTTTCGGTTGTTATCTTTTTCAATCTTTCTCTTGAATACTTTTCTAAATCTAGGTGAAGTTCTTGAATTGTTGGTATAAATTTTTCAAGTTCTTTTATTGATTTGTATTGATTAATTTTTACATCCAGTTGACTTAAAATTGATTGAATAAATAAAACCTGGTTTGCAAGAGAATCAATATTTGTACTTTTACTCTCAACAGTTTTTGCAGATTTTTCTAAATTAGATAAATCTTTTAAAGCTTGATCCATTACACCAAGCATTTCTTCTTTGATTTGAATCAAGTTAATTTCATTACCGTTATTTGTTCCCAAAATAATTTGTGAAAATAATAAATCCGCTTTTGCTTTAGTTTTCATATATGAAGATTTTGCAATTTCAAAATCATTTCTTTCTTTTGAAAATTGTTTTGACATATCCTCCACTCTGGTGAAATCTCTTTCAATTAACCTTGTTGATTGCTCTATAAGATCAAATTTCTTTTTAATATCTGGAGTTCTTACTTCAAAGAATGACTTTAAATTGTCCTCATTTTCCACCAAACTCTTAAATGCATTTATTTGATTAAATACAGTTTTTAAAGTTCTATTTGCTTTTTTAAATTGTAGTTTTTCTAACTCATTGTTAATTTTTATTCTAGATGTATCGATTTGTTTTTCAAGTTCCCCAAACTTCAATGCATTTATCGGCAAGTTTCTTCTTACAGGACCAAAGGTAACGTGTTTGTTTTTTAATTCAATCATAAGTTGTGGAATTATAGTTGTTATGGTTGAAATAATGTAAGGAATTGAATCCAAAAGTTCTATCAAAAAAATCAAGGCTTGATCTATTTTTAATAGATAGTCTCAACTTTCTTTATATCTTCCCTCATCCAACTTCAAATAAAAGTCTTCAAAAAGACCCTCTATTTGATCAATGGTTGATTTTAATTTTACTTCATCTATCGATACTTCTTTAAAAGTAGTCATTATAATTTCATCTTTAAGTATTCTGAAAAGTTCTTTTTGGAATGTCAATGAATCTCTTTGGATAAATTCAATTTCTAAATTGTTCATTATTTCAACGAAAATATCATGAACATTTTTATTGATTGTCATCGCCCTTTCGTATAGTGTTTCAAATTTTTTCAAATTTTTTAAGTTTGGTCTAGTATTCTTTTTATCTTCAATTAATCCAACAAAATCAACAAAAACTTTTTGCAATTCAACTTCAAAAAGAATTTCATATTTAGTTCTTCAAATCATAAGTTCCTTTTCAAAACTTTTTGTTTCTTCAAAAATCATAGAAACTCGCATCAAACGGTATTTTAAAGGTGATTTTTTTAAATCATCCATTAAATCTATTGTTTTTGCTGCAGTTTGAAGTATTCTTTTATAAATATTCATTAAAACCAAAACCAAAACAGCTATTACAAGACATGCCAAAAAAGTACATAACGCCCCTATGTACACTGGATTTTTAAAAATTTGGTCAATATCCCATAATGGTTTCATAATTTTACTTCCTTAAAATCAAAATCATTATATCATATAGAGAATTATTGGGTATTTTTTTAAATTATCTTATTATTTATAGCTAATTTAATATATAATTATTTTTGGTTAATCTGCAATTAAACACTGCAAAACAATTAGTCTATAAGTTATTTAAAAGTAACCCCTGCAGATGGTGGGCGAATGTATAGACTTCCTTTGTTGGAGTTTAACTTTAGTTATGATTTTCCAAATAATATAATAGAAAAACAGGAGAAAAGTATGTCAAGATATACAGGATCTACATTTAAAAAAGCTAGAAGATATGGATTTTCTATCTTAGAAACA
Organism: Spiroplasma monobiae MQ-1; assembly: GCF_002865545.1. NCBI lineage: Bacteria > Bacillati > Mycoplasmatota > Mollicutes > Entomoplasmatales > Spiroplasmataceae > Spiroplasma > Spiroplasma monobiae. Next base: position 765,709 of record NZ_CP025543.1, read on the forward strand.
GGTAAAGAGTTCTCAAAAGGTAAAAAAAGAACAACTGCACCTGGACAACACGGAGCAAGAAGAACTAAACTTTCAGGTTATGGTCAACAAATGCAAGAAAAACAAAAAGTTAAATTTATGTATGGTTTAACTGAGAGACAATTTAGAAACACTTATGCAAGAGCTAAAAAAATTAAAGGAATTACAGGAACAATCTTTTTACAACAATTAGAGTCAAGATTAGACAATGTAATTTACAGAATGGGATTATCATTAACAAGACAAGGTGCAAGACAATTAGTTTCACACGGTCACATTTTAGTTAATGGTAAGAAATTAGATATTCCATCATACTCAGTAAGAATTGGAGATATAATTTCAGTTAAAGATAAAATGCAAAAAAACGATAAAATCGTTGAAGCATTGGCATCAAACGCAGCAACAGTTGAGTTTGTAAAATTTGACAAAACAAAAATGTCTGGAGAATTATTAAGATTGCCAGAAAGAAAAGAATTAAACCAAGAAATCAATGAAGCATTAATTGTTGAATGATACAACCGTTTAATTAAATAAATAAAAAATATTTATATAGCGATCAAAAAAGTAAGAAACTTTTTATATGATTCGCTTTTTTTATTTCAAAAGTAAAAAATGCTTTTATAAAGCAAATTTTTAAGATAAAAATAAAAAAGGATTACTTTAATCCCTTATTACCTTTTTTTCAACTAAATCTATTATTTTAGATGGTTTTGAATTTAAAGGGCCATCCCAGAAAAATTCACTAACTTGAATATTGAATAGTTCTAACTCTTCTTTTTTTCCTAAAAAGGGATTTCCAGAATAGTTAACACTAGTTGAAAATATCAAACCAACTTTATTTATTATATTTTTTAAATCTTTTCTTATAACTTTTCTAAAAGCCAATTTACCATTATTTGTATCCACTACTTGAGTTAACAACTTTTCCGACTTCAAATTTTTTTTAAATTCTTTTGAAGGTTTAAAAATACTCTTTAACTGAGATAACTTAGAAAAAAGTATAATTAATTTTTTATCTTCATCAGATTTTTTAATATTGTTTATTTTGATCTCATTTTCTTTATTACAAATAGCACTTAAACCATATATCGTATCTGTTGGAAGTATGATTACTTTGTTTAGTTTTAGTAGTTTTATTGCATTTGTAGTATCCTTTTTGTTTAACATTTATTTAGTTTTCCTTTGATATTTATAAACAGAGTTTAATATTGTTTCTTCAGGCATTATATCAGTTAACATTTTAGCAAATTTATTAAAAGCACCTACAACCAAATAATTTTTCCTTTTGACTTTAATTGCCTTTTTAAGACTTTTTTTTGCATAAATCAAAGGACTCATTGAACTTGATTTTTCCCTAAGTGTCGCTCTTTCTTTGGTACTACTTCTATTTCAAAAATCTGTCTTTAGCGCACCAGGACAAACGGTTATTACCCTTGCTTTTGATTTGGTTTTCTTTAGTTCAGTATTAACGGCTATACCAAGACTTAAAACATAAGCTTTTGACGCATAGTAACTTGAAAAAACAGGACCAGGAGTAAAAGAACCCATAGATGCTATATTAATTACTCTACCCTTATTTTCTTCTTTAAATTTTGTTGCAAATAATTTTGTTATTATGTGTAGAGATTTAATGTTCAAATCAATCATGTTCATTTCTTTTTCTAAGTCAGTTTCATCAAAATAACCTCAAACTCCATAACCAGCATTGTTGATTATAATTTCTACATTAATTTTTTTTGAATCTTCAAATAATTTATATGAGTTTTTTAAATCACTTAAATCTAAATCTCATCTTTCAACTTTAAGGTTCTTATACTTTTCTTGTAGTTCTTTTAGACTTTCGGTATTTCTCGCAACACCAATAACGTTATAACCTAATTTTAATAATTCCTCACAATAAGCAAAGCCAAGCCCCTTACTTGCTCCGGTCACTATTGCAAAAGTATTCTTATTTAGATTTTTTTTCATTATTTTTTTCTGTAGAACTATCGAATAAAACTTTTCTGTTTGCATGAATATAAATTCCAGCAGATAAAATTGAAAGTACTGTTGTTATATACATAGGAATCATAACAACTTGATTTATTCAACCATATTCAATAAAGTTATCTCAACATTGAGCTCCAAAGAAAAACAAAATTGAAAGTCCAAGCATTTCTGCAGTTGCTCTAATTCTTCCCATTTGATTTGCAGCCATAACAACTGATGATTTCGCAAGAATTTGTCTAACAACATCGATTATAAAGTCACGACATATTAAAATTACACACATTCATATTGGCAAAACACCAAAACAAGCGAAAATAATTAGTACGGCATTTGTAAGTAATTTATCTGCTATTGAATCAAAGAATTTACCAAAATTTGTAACCATGTTATATTTTCTAGCGATATATCCATCTAGCATGTCTGTTAAACTAGCTAATATAAATAATATTCCAGCCACCAAATAAGTTCATGGCAAATGATATGATCCAATAGCCATCACATTTTTATCTTGTAAAGTTTCAATTCCAGGATAAGAAACCATTGGTGCTGGTGTTATAAGCATCAATACCACAATAATTGGTATTAAAAGTATTCTAATCAAAGTTATTTTATTTGCCAAATTCATACAAATACCTCATTTCAATTAATATTATAATACATCAACTTAACTAACCAAACAAATAATACATATTGTGTTAAAATATTATTCAAGTGGGGATTGTTTTGTATGGGAAATTTTATTTCAGAGAAACTTTATATAGCTCTAGATGAGAGTGGTAAGTTGAATAAAAATGATATAGCCAATTATTTTGTTGTTGGTGGGTTTTTATACTCAGATAAAGAAACTGTAAAATCAACTATCAGACAAGTGGAAAACGAAATTAAAAATAAATACAACATTCCTAAAAATTTTGAATTAAAGGGTAATAAATCAGAAGAAAATGCAACTGTTGATTTCATTAATAGAATATTTGAAGAAATTGGCGATTTAATTTGTCCAATATTCTCTGTTGTCTCTAGAAAAGAATTAAATGAGCATTTTACAGTTAATGAAATGCTTGCATATGATTTTTTTGTTAATAACCTTATGGGATTTAATTCAAAATTATTTAAATTTGATGAAAAATGTTCAAATATATTCCTATTGATGGATGAAAGGAACTTGAAAAAGACTGAATACAACCAGTTAGAAAACCTTTTAAAAACTAATTATATTGAAAAACCATATACTATAAACACTTATTATTTATCAAGTAAAATAACTGATGTTATTAGACTTGCAGATATTTTAGATCATATTGTATATACTTATTACAACAATCCAAACTCTGAAAAAAATAAATTATTTCAAAATAAAATAAATAAGCAAATATTAGAAAGAATAAAAAATGGGACAATATATTACCCGTTTAAGAAATCATACTTTAAACAACTTAATGCAATGGATAATAATAAAAAGCACGATTAATCGTGCTTTTTATTATGCGATAACTTTTGTTTCTTTAAAGACTTGTTGTGAAATCACATTTGAAAAAATCTCAACATTAACTATTAAACCCATAAATTCAGCATTTGCAGAAGATAACTTAACAATATCATGAACTCAACCATACTCATCAACCAAAGCATCATACTTAACAAAGTGGTCAAGTCGCTTGATTTCATCCTGTTTTGTTATAACTTCTTTGGCCAAACCAACTATTTCCCCAATTGTTTCACTTTTTGTTATTCTAACTAAGCAATTAATGAAGTTTGTTACCTTTTCATTATCTATGAATCTAGGAGATAGATTTTCATATTTATTTAAGACCTTTTGAGAATTTGCTGTCAATTTTCTAACAACAAATTTTTCATTTAAATCTATTTGGTTACTTTCACTTCCATTATGTTTTAAGAAATTTAAATCCTTGAATGATTCTTTTATTTTTCTAAAACCTTCAGTTGCTGAAGATAATAATATTTCTGTACTTGCATAGAACATGTGGTTCACATCTTCTTTTGTAAGTAAATCTTGATTTTCTTGTCTCAATTCATTTAATTGTTCTATAATTTCATCTATTAAATCAAGATTATTTATACTGATTTTTTCTAAAAACCCTTCATAATCTATTTTGATTTTTTTGCCATTTAATTCGACACCCTCAAAGCAATCGTCATTAAAATAACAAGCAAGTTCTTCTACAACATTTTTTAAAATCAGGTTGAAATCCATATCTTCATTCTCCTATATAATTTCTACTACAAAATATTTTTTCTTTCCTTTTTTAATAAAAATAAAGTTATCTACTGTAAATAGTTTTTCATCTACAATAGTATTTTCTTCAAATGTGTTATTGTTGTTAATTGAAATAGCTCCTTCATTTAGTAATTCTCTAGCTTCTCTTTTTGAACTAGCAATTTTTGACTCAACTATAAGATCAATTATTTCTAAGTTTCCTTTTACTTGAATCTTTGGCATTGAATTGATTGTTGCTAGTAATTCACTTTTATCAAGTTGCATTAAATCCCCACTAAATAGTGCTTCTGTTACCTTTTCAGCTTTTGCCAGACCTTCAGTACCATGAACAAAAGTTGTAACTTCTTGTGCTAATCTCTTTTGCATTATTCTTTTGAAAGGTTCTTTTGCATGCTCTTCTTTAATTAAGTTAATTTCATCAACTGGAAGAGTTGTTAAAAATTTAAATAGTTTTTCACAATCTTCATCATCTTGATTAACAAAGAATTGATAAAATTCATACTCACTTGTTTTATCTTTATCTAATCAAATAGCACCAGATTCAGTTTTCCCAAATTTAACTCCATCTTTTTTAGTTAAAAGATTCATCGTTATTCCACAAGCTTTTGAATTTTCTCTACCAACCCTACTCGCTATATAGTCTGTTCCACTTGTTATATTTCCTCACTGATCAGATCCACCAATTTGCATTCAGCATTTTTGATCTTCATATAATCTAAAAAAGTCATACCCCTGAAGCATTGTATATGAGAATTCAGTAATACTTAAACCTTTCTCAATTCTTGATGCAATATTTTCTTTAGCTAATAAATAAGCCAAGTTAAAGTCTTTCCCGATTTCTCTTAAAAAATCAATTAAAGACATTTTTCCTAATCAATCATTGTTATTAATTACATTTATATCTGGTATTAAGAAATTTAATTGTCTTTTTATACCATCGACATTTTTACCAACTTGTTCCAAAGTTAACAAACTTCTTTCTTCACTTTTAAAACTAGGGTCTCCAATCATACCTGTTGCTCCACCCAATATTGCAATTGGTGCAAATCCAAAGTCTTTAAACCTTTTTAGGTTAATGATTTGAATTAAATGTCCAACGTGAAGTGAATCTGCTGTAGGATCAAATCCACAATAAACCCCAGCACCTTCATTTTGTGCATTTAATATTTTTTCTTCATTTGTAAATTGTTTTAGCAAATCTCTTTGCTTTAATTCTTCTAAAATGCTACGCATCACTATTTCTCCTTATTAATAATTGTTGATACTTTTTTTGAGTCTCCAGATTCATAAACATCTTCACTCATACTTATTGATACGTCTTTTACTTTTGAATAAACTTCATCAGCCTTATCAATGATATCAACTGTTATCATAGCTAAATCCTTTGCAATTATTTTTACATTGTCTGATTTGGCAACTTCTTGTCCTAATTTGACAGTAGTTTGTCCAATTTTTTGTAATGCTTTGAATGCTAATTCTTTGGTTTTAGCAGCATCCAATTCATCGCTTGCATTTCTAATATTTGAAAGTTTCATTTCAATATTCGCAACAACTTCATCACTTTCGTTATCTTGAGATTTTTCTCAAGTCTCTTCAATTGTGGATATTAACTTTTTTATTTGTGGTCTATATTTTTTTAAGTAGTCCACAAAATCAGATCTTATTTCCACACCTTTTTTAGGAGCTAACATCATCCCAAGAAAAACTCATGAGGCTAATTTTAATAATTTAAACATTGTATTCCTCCTGATTAATCTTCTGAATTTGCAAATTCTCTTAGTTTATCAACCAATTTATAGACAACATCTTTATTTTTAGTTGCAACTTTAACTCATGATTTAACGTTTCTTTTCGCAAACGCATCAAATATATCCATATAATTTGTTACCCTTGCTACAGTATCGACAGTTGCATTTAACATTTCTGATTTATAAGTTAGATCTTCAAAGAAATAATCTACTTTTTTAGCTGCAATACCAACTTTTCTTAAAGTAATTATTGTATATAAAGTCAAAATAATAGCTAATGCTAGTAAAACTATTATCATAACCGTTTGAGTTGTATTAACTGCATTTGATGCATAAATAAGCGCTAAATTCATAAAAAATCTCCTAATAATCACTAAAATTATACAACACTAAGAGGAATTTTTAGAGATAAATTAGATATTAAAAAAACTTGACAACTATTCTTCGTCGTCAAGTATTCCTAATCTCTCCATTCAATTATTACTTTTCCTTTTGGAAACATTCTTTTTGCTCTCTTTTATTTGATTTGTTCAAGATGCTCTATTTTCGTTTCTTAATTGAACTAATTTTCTTGCCCTCTCCGTCTCTGCATTATAGGCGTTGTTATAAATATGCTTTCTTCTATCTTCTAAAGATATTTTATTTTCACTTAAAACAAGAGTATTAATATCATCATGAATTTTATCAAAGGCATTTAAGTATTCTGATTGCATTTCAACTGTTTTCTCTAATTCTCCAGTATTTTCTTTATCAATAAGAGTTCCAATTTTTTTATTTGTTTTTGAAATAAGTCTAGACAATTTGATTTCTTCTTTAAGGAGTTTTTTTTCAACTGTTTTTTTCTCTTTTAAATTATCTCTGTATTCAGACCGAACATCCAACATAGTCTTTTCTATTTCTTTTTGTTGTTCATTACTAAAAGGAAGATTTTTCTTTTTTCTGGGTTTAATAAATGTAGTCTGTGCATCATTTGAAGTTGCAATTTTTCTTTTAGGAACATAAAAATTGTTGGCCGTTACTTGTGAATTGATTAAACTATTGCTTTGTTTGATTTCATCCAATCTCTTTTTAGCTTGATCGCTTTCCATTTGAGTTTGATCTATTGAAATGTCTTTATTTTTTTGGTCCATTTTGAAACCCCTTATTTCTTTTTGGTTTGTGTTCTTCTTGGTCTTATTAATTCAGGTTTTCTATCTTGTTTTTTACTATCTTTCAACAACTTATCAAACTCTTTTAGTTTTTGATCAAGAAATTCTTCTTTCATGACATCACTGAAGAATACTTTTGAATCTATTTCTTGAATAGTATTTTCAACTTCTTCTTCTAAATTCTTTAATTTAACTTCTTTTAATTCAAGAAGTTTACTTTTAACTTCCTCTTCTTTTGATTTCTTTTGTGCTTGAGTTTTAGAAACTGCCAAAAATATGTTTTCTTTTTTTTCTTCCTCTTCATCTAAAGTTTTTTGTTGTATTTCCAATTGTCTTTGTCTATTTCTTTCATCTCTTTGATTTTGTACCTCTTGAGATAGTCTTCTAACCCTTTCGATTTCAGTTTCGACTGGTTTGGTTGCATTTTTTTCATGAAAGTCTTTTGCTCTTTGTGCATAACTTACAGATTGTGATTTAACTTTATTAACATCTGTATATAGGTCAGCATCCACTCCACCAGATTTTCTTAATTCTTCAATTTTTTGTAATTTAGCAATAACAGGGTCATTTTCAAGAATTTCATTTTGAATATCATTAGTCTTTTTTCTTGCACCATCTATTATTGAACCAAGAATTCCTCCAGAAGGTTTTGAACTAGATGGTGTTCCTAGTTTTTTTCTAATTTGTGCCAGTTTATCAGAAACAGATTCGCTTTCAACACTTGAACCACCTGATGCATATTGTCTTGAAATATCTTCAATAGATATTTTATTAGCTTCTGGATCGTCTGTAAATACTGGTTCCATATTTAAAAGAGGATCATCATTGTAAGTTCAATGATTTGGGGCTCTATCTTCATATTTATCTTTAGAATTTTCAGCTTCACTATTTCTTTTGTTTTTTCTTGCAAATAAATTCATAGTCGGCCCCCTTTTTGATAATTAACTATTTATATTTTATACTTTTTATCTTACTTGAAAAAGTGTTTTCTCTTCCAAATTTTGATTGCTTTTTACCATCAATTAAAACAATATCTCCTGTAAATCCAATTTTATTCTTTGTAATTGCATCTCCAACACCATATATATCAACTGGTGCATTATTAATTTCAAAATCTCTAATTTTATCTTCGTTAAAGCCTGAAGAAACTATTATTTTTACATTATTATGCCCGCTTTTATCTAACTCTTTTCTAAGCAACTTCACAAGAGTTATGTTCACACCATGTAGTTCATTACTTTTTTCTTTCATATTTTGAAGAGATTTATCAACAAGCCCTTGAGATGTATCTAATCTAACTCCATAAATTTCTCCTCTAAAAGCATTGCACACTTTTAAAGCATCATTTAAACAATCATTATTGTAATCAATTAGAGCAACAAGGTTATTATTTGGAAATACCTCTTTGTAAGCTTGTGTTGCTTTTATCAAATCCCCATCAAATGATGCTATTAATGCATGGGGCATTGTTCCATTCAGATTTGATTCTTCTTCTAAAAACTCAAAAGAAGCTTCAGTCACAAGATTTCTTATGCCTCCAACATAAGACGCATATCCGTCAATTTGTTGATTTGTGAAGTAATCCATCCTGTCATTCATATTAATAACAATTTTATTATTAGCTGCTTTTGAAATTTTTCTTGCATTTGTGGCAATTGTTGATGCTCTAGATAAAATCCCATCAAATAAACCCTCGAAATGTGCAAAATCATTGTATAGGCCTGTTATTTTTAAAACAGGTTCTAATGCATTAACAATCTCTCCATCCTCAACTGCCTCAACTTCTAAATTATCTATATTTGAAAGTCTTAAAATTTCTTTAATGACTTCAATTCCACAAACAACTGTATTGTCTGATCTTTGAAATCATTGCATTGTCACAAGTTGTTTAGGTTTATACTTGTTTAGTATTTCTCTGGTTTTTTTAAAATAGTCTGCTGAATAATAGTTTTCAAATATTCTAAAATCAATATTAAACTTATTTTTCATTTAAAACCTCTCATATTGACTTCCCTGTATAAGAATCGTCAACTTCTCATTCCATAATTCCTGGTTTATTATATTTTTCATCATCAATTTCTAATTCTTTTGATGAGCAAAGCATTCCAAATGAATCAAATCCTTTTAATTTTCCTTGATTAATTTGGCTTCCATCGGGCATTCAACTTCCAATTGTTGCCAAAGTTGTATACAAACCTTCTCTGACATTAGAAGCACCACAAATTATTTGAAGGTCTTCTTTTCCTGTTGATACTTTACATTTTGATAAGTGAGTATTAGGAATTTTTTCAAACTCCACAACTTTCGCTATTATAAACTGATCTTCAAATTCAATATTTTTGAAGTATTTATTTAAAAGTGGTTTTATTGCTTCGTGTAATCTTTTGTCTTCTAAAAAGAAATTTTCTTCTGAATGGAATTCAAAAATATTTAACCCCACAACTTCATTATTATGAAATAGAATTTCACAATTATTATCTTTTTTAGTTTCTGTTATTTTTTTATTTTCTATTAAAACCCCTAAAGTATTGAAGTTTTTTATGTGTTTTGAAAATAATTTCATATGAATTACCTCTTATTTCTATTGGAATAATATCAAAACAATTATATAATAATAAAAGTCTTTTATATAGAGGAGGCATTATGAAAATAGCAATTTTAATTGACTCTTCTTGCGGTATAAAGGATGTAAAAAATTATAAAAATTTGCACCTAGTACCGCTAATGATTACTAAAGAGGATGGACAACAAGTAGCTGACGATGAGAATTTAAGTAGTGAAGAATTTTATGTATTAAATGATTCACAACTTTTAAAAACATCTCAATCAATCCCTGGTAATGTTATGGGTAAATGAGACGATTTATTAAAAGAATATGATGAGGTAATTTGTTTATTACTTTCAAAAGGTCTTTCAGGACAATATAATACTTTTAAGATGTTTTCCCAAGAAGATGAATATAAAAATAAAATACATGTAATTGATACAAACGGTGTCAGCATCGTTATAAAACGTCAATTAGAATTAGTTGAAAAACTAATTAAAGAAGGTAAAAACGGTCAAGAAATTAAAGATATTATGGAAGAACACTACAACAAAACAGTTGGTTATATAATTCCAAAATCTCTTGATCAATTAGTTCGTGGCGGAAGAATTAGTAAAGCCGCTGCCGGACTTGCAAAAATCTTAAAAATAACACCAATATTAAAATATGATGGTGAAATTGATAAACAAGATAAAACAAGAACATTTAAAAAGGCTGTTGAAGAAGTTCTTAATTTATTAAAAGAAAACTATCCAAAAAGCGATATCATAGATATTGCTTATTCTGAAACAGATAATGAAACTTTTAATTTAGTTCAAGAACTTATAGAAGATGCTGGCTTAAAAATAGGTTTATTAGAGCAAATGCCGAACACAATCACTTGTCACACAGGTAGAGGAACTTTTGCATTTATGCCGTATCAAATTTGAGGAGAGAAATTATGAAAATAGCTGTGATCACCGACTCATCAAGTGGTGTAAACAAAATTGAGGGATTTAAAGACCTTCACTTAGTACCACTTATGATTACAACAGAAGATGGTCAACAAATAGCTGATGATGAAAAGCTAATTGCTGATGATTTTTACAAACTGAATGATTCACAACTTTTAAAAACATCTCAATCCATTCCTGGAATTATGATGGAAAAATGAGATGAGTTATTAAAAGAATACGATGAAGTAATTTGTTTATTACTTTCAAAAGGTCTTTCAGGACAATACAATACTTTTAGAATGTTTTCACAAGAAGATGAATACAAAGGAAAAGTACATGTAATTGACACAAATAGTGTAAGTATTATACTTAAGCGTCAATTGGAATTAACAATTAATTTAATTAACGAAGGAAAAACGGGTCAAGAAATTAAAGATATTATGGAAGAACACTACAACAAAACAGTTGGTTATATAATTCCAAAATCTCTTGATCAATTAGTTCGCGGTGGAAGAATTAGTAAAGCTGCTGCTGGACTTGCAAAAATCCTAAAAATAACACCAATATTAAAATATGATGGTGAAATTGATAAACAAGATAAAACAAGAACATTTAAAAAGGCTGTTGAAGAAGCTCTCACTTTATTGAAAGAGAACTACCCAAACAGCAACATTGTTGATATCGCTTATTCAAGAGCTGACGAAGAAACTCTTGAATTGGTTAAAAAGACAGTTTCAGACTGCGGATATGAAATTGGTTTATGAGATGAAATGCCAAATACAATTACTTGTCACACAGGTAGAGAAACATTTGCATTCATGCCGTATCAAGTTTGAGGGGAAAAATTATGAAAATAGCAATTATCACAGACTCATCTAGTGGAATTCCAAATATAAGTGCTGTAAAAGATTTATTTCTAGTACCACTTATGATCTCTAAAGAAGATGGAAGCCAGGTTGCTGATGACGAATCTTTTAAGAGTGATGAATTTTATGAACTAAATGATTCACAAATTTTAAAAACTTCTCAATCAGTTCCTGGGATGATGATGAGTAAGTGAGATGAATTGTTGAAGGAATACGATCAAATAGTTTGTATTTTACTTTCAAAAGGTCTTTCAGGACAATATAATACTTGCAAAATGCTCTCAAAAGAAGATGAGTATAATGGAAAAGTATTTGTAGCTGATTCAAATGGTGTAAGTACAGTTTTAAGAATCCAAGTAGAATTGGCATTAAAACTTGCAAACGAAGGCAAAACTGGTGAGGAGATAGAAAAAGCGATTGAAGAATCAAATGATAAATTTAGTCTTTTAATCATTCCTAAATCTCTTGATCAATTAGTTCGTGGTGGAAGAATTAGTAAAGCTGCTGCTGGGTTAGCAAAGTTTTTAAAAATTACACCTATATTAAGTTATGATGGAAAAATTGATAAACACGGAAAAGAAAGAACTTTCAAAAAGGCGATTGAAGAATCAATCAATCACTTAAAAGAATTTGGAAAAAATACTTTTATAGATGTTTCTTATTCAAGAATTGATGCAGAGCATTTGGAAGTGGTTAAAAACCTTATAAAAGATGCTGGATTTGAAATTAGATTATTTGATGAATTGCCAAATACAGTTATTTGTCACACAGGTAGACAAACAGTTGCTTTGGCAACTTGAAAGAAATAGGAGAATATTTATATGAAAATAGGAATATTAGTAGATAGTTCAACTGGTTTTGTTGAAAAAGAACATAATACAAAAGTGTTAAAAGTAATGCCCTTACATTTAATTGTGAATGATAAAGATGATTACTATGACACACCAGAAATTGTTAAAGAGAAGAATTTAATAAAAATATTAGGTGAAGGAAATAAAACAACAACTAGTCAAGCCTCTCCTGGAGAATTGATGAATAAATACGATGAAATGTTAAAAGAATTTGATCACATTATTCACATGACTATTCCTTCAAATCTATCGGGAATGCACCAAACTGCACTGATGACAGCAAATGATGATGATTATAAAGGTAAAGTTACAGTTATAGAAAACTTCCTTGCAGCAAACTGTGCTCAATTATTAGCTTTAAAATTTGCAGAAATGGTTGAAGAAGGAATTGAAGATCCAAAAGCATTTCAAGAAGAATCAGATAAATGAACTAAAGGTTCATTTACATCTATAATACCAAGTGATTTACAAAAAATGTCCAAAGGTGGTCGCGCAAACTCATTATTAATAACAATGTTAAAAATGATGAAAACAAAAGTCGCCATCCAATGATTAGAAAAACCTAAAAAATTGGGTATGGGTAGAACATATGCGGCAGTTTTAGATAAAATGGTTAGTGCAATCAAAAAAGAAATTAAAGGGGCATTTAAATTATTATTTGTTTCATTACCAGAGGCAAATAAAACTCATATGGATTCAATAAGAAATTATCTAAGTACAAATGGGGTTAAATTTACAGAGGCAAAAATACCAAATGTTTATCCATGACATGCAGGAATTGATACAATTGGTTTAATTGCAATTCAAGAAGACTTATTACCAAAAAAATAACGCATAGCGTTATTTTTTTTATTTCTTAATGGCAAGGGTAGCAGGATTTGAACCCACGACACTCGGATTTGGAGTCCGATGTTCTACCAACTGAACTATACCCCCGTTAAAAAATACCCTTTCGGGTATTAACTTTCTTATTGGCAGGGGTAGCAGGACTTGAACCCACGACACTCGGATTTGAAGTCCGATGTTCTACCAACTGAACTATACCCCTATTAAATACTTTTTAATTATATCACTAAAAAGTATTAAGTATAGAATATGCTCTATTTATTTGCACTTTTTACATATACCGTGAAGTTCTAATTTAAAGTGTTCTAACTTCATTTCTTTATCTTCTAATATATTTGAAAATCTAACAAACAATTCATTTGCTAATGAAGGACTTTCCAAATCCTCTAGAGAGCCACAAATATCACATGAAATATGCATTAACTGTGAGGAAATTGCTTCATATATAATTTGTTTTCCATTTATTGTATTTGCAAATAATAAATGCATTTCCAAGAATAGGTCAATGTTGTTGTAAATAGACATTACATTAACACTACCCAAATCTTCTTCAACCATTGAAATTAATTCATTAATTGTAAAGTGCTTCTTGGTAGCGATAATTTTTAACATGGACAGTCTTACATCAGTAAGTTTTACTTTTTTGCTTTTGAATAATTCTAAATATTCATTCAATTTATTTTCCATAAATTATTTAGCCAATTTTTCAATCACTGCTAAAAGGTCACTTACTTTTTTAATTTCCAATAAATCATCATCTGATATTGAGATGTTTAATTTATCTTCCAAAGTAACTATCATATCCATTAAATCTAAAGAATCTAGTCCCATTGATTTAAAATCTGTCGAGTTACTTATGTTACCTTTTGCTCCCTTATTTATAAGAGCCTTTTTTATTTCTTCAAAATAATTCATTTTTAATCACCATATTTAATTATATATTAAATTAATTTAAAATTCCAAGTATATATTCTATTTTCACACTTATAAATTACATTTATTTCTGTTGGATTATCCTTATCATTTAGAGCATATTCAATTTTTATATCATTGTTTTTTGGTCCCAATTTATTGAATTCAAATATAAAGTAAAATTTGAATTCATTAATATTAAAATATTTACTTTTTGAAAAATTTATAATATAGATTTTCTGATCCAAACTAAAGTTTATATCTATATTAGATTTTGCAAAATCACTTTTGGTTACTGTGGGTTTTTCTGTTTCTTCAATATTTGATTCATTTTCAATTCCGACAGAATTAGATTTTGAGTAAAAAAATACTACCAGCACAAAGGAAACCAATATAGATAATGCAGAGATTGTAGCAAATAAAATTTTATATATTTTTTTCTTTTTCATTAATGTAGTTGATTATCCTTTCTTTATTTTTTCAACCTATATCGTTTAATTCAGATATCTTATAAACTATTAGGTGATCATATTTATCTTTTACTAAATTTTTACAAAACTCTATATTATAAATATCTGTATTAACATCTTCATTAATATAGTCAAGAGACAAATTCCTTGAATTAAAATCTATTGTCCTATTATAAGTAATAGGATTTTTATATAAGGGGTTTCAGATTATTCCATCATTTCCATACTCGCTATCTTCAACTAAATTTTTAGAAAAGGAATAACTTGTTTGATTTGAATTTATTATTAAGAATTTACCATTTTCTTGTTTAACTGTATCAGTTATTTTTTTTATATTATAATAGTCACCATAATTGGAGTTACTTTTAATTTTGGGTGTAGAGGTTAATGATTCTGTTCTATTAAGTCCATTTAAATATAATTTAAAGAAATCATTCATATTTTTGCCTAAAAAAGATATATCCATATCATTTCATAAACTATATTTATTTTGTATTATCATAACCGGGTCAATAGTATTTAAGTTTCTTGACTCAACCATAATTTCTATATCATTTCTTAATAAGTCAAAATAGTTTCTTTTATATTTATTATTAAAATCATAATTAATATAACCATAAGCAAGATTAGCTATTGTTAATAAACTCCTATTTTTTGAATGATTATGTTGTGTTAGATTTCTTCTATCTATTTCTATGCCTCCATAATTTGTGTGGGGTTTAAGATTGTAACCCTCCACATTATAACTTGCACTATAAGATATAAACAATTCTTGCTGATCATCTACATATGTTGCAGGAATATCAACTTCAATAAAATCAAAATTACTCAATAAGTACTGTCCATTTCTTTTTGCAATTATTGAATAAGGTGAAAATTCAAACAAATCATTTTTACCCGATTTTATAACCTCTACACCATTTTTGGTTCTTATATAGAACTGGATTGCACCAGATTTAAAGTTTAATTTAGTTTCATCATCTTTAGATGTTTGAAAAAAATTTTTAAAATAGTCATAATTTCCTTTATTAGACAAACTAGGTCTAACAAACAATCTATAGTATTCCTTTTTGTTGTATGAATACTTCTCGTTAATAAAAATAGAATCAAGATTCATTGTGTTTGAGTTTACTTGGCTTACTTTGATAAACTCCTTATCTTGTAGTTCTTCTGAAAATTTAATTTCATCTTTTAAACTAATATCTAAAATAATAATCACCTCTATTAGATAATCGCCACTTAAAAATAAAAAATCTCTTTAAAAAGAGATTTGTTTCTTTAAATGGGGCGTGTAAAGGGAATTGAACCCTCGAGTGCCGGAACCACAATCCGGTGCGTTAACCACTTCGCCATACACGCCATTAATGTTTTTACCTATTTATTATACTAAAAAAACATTTTAAGTGGAAAAAAACAACAAAAAAATACAACATATTGTTGTATTTTAAGATACCGTAAGGATTTCTGGTTTCTCAAGAATAGACTTAACTTTTGCAAGGAATTGTCCCGCTTCAGCAGCATCAATTATTCTTTGATCAACCGTTAAACTCATGTTCATAATTGCTTTGATTGCTAGCTTTTCATTATCAACCACAACTGGTTTTTTAACAACTTTACCAACACCGATTACAGCAGCATTTGGATAGAAAATAGTTGGAGTTGCTTGGATTGCCCCAATATTTCCATAGTTTGCTATAGTTATTGTGCTTCCATCAGCTTCATAGTTATATAACTCACCAGCTCTAAGTCTTGTTGTAACTTCTTTTATATCAATAGCAACTTCTTTTATAGATAATTTTTCTACAAATTTAAGCACAGGAATAATTAAACCTTCACTTGTCTCTGTTGCTAAACCAATATTGTGATATTTCTTAATTACTAGTTCATTTGTTTCAGCATCATAACTAGAATTTAATTTTGGATATTCTTCTAAAGCTATTGATATTGCTTTTGCAATGAATGAAATTGTTGTAAATTTAATATGATTTTGAGTTTGTTTTAACATATGTTTCAACTTCAAAATTGAGCTCATATCAATTTCAGTAGAAATTGTTAGAGGTGGTATAAAATTCTGACTCAGAATCATAGATTTGACAGCAGAATTTCTATTTTGATTAACTTTTTCCCTTTGCACTACTTTGTTTTCATCGTTTGATTCAAACTGTAAATACCCAACAGAGTTATCGGGTTTATCTTTTTCAAAGTTTACATCTTTAATGTTTTCTTGCTCTCTTTCAAGTTTTTCCAACTCTAATTTTTCTCTAATATCTTTTTCAACTCTTTCAATTATTTCTTGCTCTAATCTAATTCTTTCGTCCTCTTGGCGTTGTTTTTCTTTTAAACCTTCAGCAAAAGTATTGATTTCTTCCTTAATAATTGATTTTAGATCATTTGCACTCACCTGATTATTTGAATCCTTCTTAGTATTCATATTTTGCATCATATTTTGCATTAACATATACTGCATCATCTGACTAAATGTGTCTGTTCCAGCATTAAAATTAGATTGCTGATTAAGTCTTGAAGTTGCCGCGTTCAATTGATTTTGCTCTTTTAAACTCTTTTGTAGTTCTTTTATTTGTTCTTTCAAGAAATCAACTGTTTCGTCTGCTGTTTTTTTGTCAGAAGCTTTTTCAAGTTCGCTATCTTTTTTGTTAATTTCACTTTTTAGTTCTTTTTGAACTCCTTTTGGTGTTTTTGATAATAATGAACTATTTGCCATAGCTTGTATTTCTTCTTTGGTTCCACCCAATTCTTGGGTTCTTTCAATAAATTCCTCTTCATCTTTATAAGCGGTGTATAAATTAGTTGCCCTTAATCAATTTTCAAATTCTTGTTTTCCTTTTGGGGTTTGATTATATGGAACAAAAACCATAGCCCCTGTGTTTGGGTCTTGTTGAGGAACTTCTCTCAAGAATTCCTTTGGTATTCCAATTTCTTGAATCTTTTTGCTATATTCAAGACTCTCTTGTTTAAGACCCCTTTCAACAGCTTCTCTTCTCTGATTAATTACACTTCTTTCGTCCCGACTTTTCATGATATCCCATCTTCTTGAAGTATCATATAAATTTGAAAGTTTTGACTCTGCATAAGTTTTATTTTTTTTGCTTCCAATTTCATCCATTAGTTCTTTTGGTTTCTTTTTAGGCATAACGGTTCCGCCATAAGGATTTAGGTCATTTGCATCAATTGTTGTTGCTTCTTCATCTTCCACATACGCACCATACGAAACACCAAATTGACCATCTTCGCTGGCCCCTTGTCTTAAAAATGTTTCATCTGTTTTAACTTCAAGATTTTTTTGTTTCATTCTCTCATCCTCTTGCGCTTTTAAAGCGGGATCTACAATTTGTTTTGGTCTTTGGCTGTCCAATACTGCATTGTCTTTTGTTGCAACAATATCTCTTTCAAGAACACTTGGATCTCCTCCAGAATTATTTAATTTTTCAATTCTTGATTGAATAATATTTCTCATGATTAAAGGCCTACCCTTTTCATCGGTTTTTGACATAGCATTTATCTCTTCGTCTGCCTCTTGTACTTCTTTAAAGTCATTTTCTACTAAAAGTTTTTCTTTTCTTGCTTGAACTAACTGTCTGAACTTACTTACCCCAGACACATTATTTGTTGAAAATAAGTTCCCCCCGTCAGCTGCACTCGGTTTTTCATCCGCCATTTTTAACAACTCTTCTTTTGTAAGGTCACCCATTATTTTATTTTGAGGAGCGTTCTTTATTGAGTCTCTAATATTTGCTCTCATTTGAGCAAATCTATCTTTTGGTTGTTCATTTGCTTGGCTCATGTTTTTATCCCTTTCCTCAAGTACTTTTAGTTTTTCTGGAGAGTCTACAATATCATCTCTTCCAGTTGAAAAAGGTGTAACTGCTTGATTATACCTATCATAAACAACTGCTCCAGAAAAAGAGTCAGCATCTGTTTCTACCGGTTTAAGTTTTGGTTCATACTCTCCATCTGCTATGAAAACTTCTTCTTCAGGTATTTTTTCAATATCACCCTTTTTAAAGTGCCTAGATTTAAATTTCTGTATCTCTTTATCTCCAACAGCTACATTAGCTAAAATACTTCCATTTTTAACAGGACTATTTAATTGTATTGTTTTTGTAACTACTCCATTATAATTGGATTTTATATTTACTTTGCTTCCATCATCTAGCTCGATAAGAGCAAAATCTTCTCCGAAAGTAATTTCCTCTCCAGAGAATAGTCACTCTTTTAAAATTCCTTTAGATGGTAAATTTCTAGCCCTTAAATGTACCATAATATAATCTCGCCCCTTTTGGATATATACCATATATTATTATATAAAAAATAAAGGCAAATTCCTACCTTTATTAGTCAACATATTTAGGTTTAGATATTAAAACTCCTCTATTTACCAGTTTTTTATAACGCTCTGCTTCTCTTAAATTTTCTTTAACAAAAGGTCTATCTTTATAGTTCAATGAAAGTATAAATCTTTTGATTTGATCCTTGTGTGATTTATTAATTACTTTTTGTTGTTTTATTTGAGCTCTTTGAAGTTTTTCCTCTAATATTTTTGTTTTAATATATTCTTTTCTTTTTTCATTTCTAATTTTTTTATCTAGTGATTTAATGCTTTTCAAAAAAACTTTATAATTTGTCTTATCATGCAATAATTTCATTTTAGCTTTTTTGATGGCTGTATACCTTTCGAGTTTTGCCTTTTTCTTACGATAATCATGTTCTTCTTTTGAAATAATTTTTCCTTCGATATCATGCCATCTATAAAACTTACCATTATTTCAGTTTAAGTACATAAATTGAAGATTAACAACAAGAAATGTTATTGCAAGTATTGCTAATATAAAAATTGAAATTACCAATCACTCTGGACCAATACTTTTACTTACAGGAGGCATCATTGTTGAGCCCACACTAAATTTTAATTCAAATTGATGAATATTTAAAAATCAATATGGGTATCACATCTGTTGAGTGAAGTATTGAGATTGGTTTATTACACCAGCACCTTCAGTTCATTGGTTATCTCAAAATCACTTTGTTGATTCTAAAATCGCCCCATCCGCCTCTGTTGAATATATTTTGTAGAAAAATTCTGGAGAAAAATACTTAAATCTGATTTCACCCCTAATCATTACAAATATTAAATATCCAATCGGATAAGAACAAGTTAAAGGTAATGAGAATTTTGAATATTTTCTTATTGAATAATAATTATCCCCACAAGATAACATAAAATAACCAATCATAATACTTGGTATAAACATGTGTAGAACTATAGTAGAAACTCAGTTAGCAGGATAATATGCTCCCAATTCATCCGGAGAGGCCAACAGTCCAAATCAGAACACTAACATCGTTACTGTTATATAGACAGTCATAGCCATTTCAATACCAAAAGCAGGTTTAGTGTTATAAATTCTTCTCATCAATAAAGCAACAACCAAATAGAGAACAACGGCATAGTTGGATTGAGTTGTAAAAAACGCATAGTATATATTTATTCTTTCAATAGCAGGTATTCCCTCAAGATTTTTTTTGGGTGAATAAACTTGAAGAACAAAGTCAAACGCAAGAAAAGCTATTAATATGATTAATACCATGACTTTTAAAGAAAATTCAAAATCCTTATTTAATTTCATTCATTATCACCCTACTTTTCATTAATAAAATTATATCTAATCTAAACTAAAAAACCAAACCCTAGGTCTAGTTTTTTAAATAAACTACTAATAAGTGTTATTGCTATTTATTTTCATTGTATTTTTCTATTTCTTTTAATAAAGTAGAAGAAATTTTCCTATTTTCATTATCAGATAAAAAAAGTACTGTTTCAAGATCTTTGAAAATGCTTTTATTTGCATCATGTAATTCAACTTCATAATCCAAAGTTTTAGAATCTCTAATACCCCTTATTATATATTTGATGCCTCTTTCTTTTGCAAACTCTGCAGTAAGTTTATTTTCATTAATTTCAATTTTTACATTACTTAAATTATTTGTTAATTGCTCTATTTTTTTTATTCTTCCTAAAAGATTAGGATTTAAATCTTTTGTTATATTTTTTGTTACAACAATAATAATTTCATCAAATAAATTACTAGCTTTAGTTAAAATGTTTAAATGTCCTTCATGGAATGGATTAAAACTTCCAGGATAAATAGCTATTTTCATACAAAAAACCTTTCTTAATATCTATATAATTTTATAATTAATTTAGTTATTTTTATACCTTAATGTTATTTATGTAATAAAATAACATTAATGAGGTAAAAAAATGAATATACTATTGGTTGATATTGGAAATACAACAGCGGATTTTAGAATTTGAAACAAAGAAACAAATGAAATCAAAAAAATAATAAGACCAGAAACAAAGGATGCTAGCTGAAGAAGTAGTAGTGCTTTGTTTAAACACTTTCAAGAAAACAAAATTAGAGTTGATAAAATAATTTATGTTTCTGTTGTTCCTGAATGAAACGATATTATAAGAGCTTTTGCAAATAAACTGAAAATTGATAATTTTAACTTAAGAAGTGATTTTGATATTGATAAATCTTTTTTTGAAGTAGATGATTTAAGTAAACTTGGAGCTGATTTTATATCTAATTTTTATGGAGCGATTGATTCTTATGGAATTGAAAATGGAGCGATCGTATCAATGGGAACAGCGTCCACTATTGCAGTTATTGAAAATAAAAAATTTAAGGGTACTATAATATCTCCTGGTTTAAAAAATTCTTTGGACTGTTTAATTTCTAGTGCCGTTCTTTTGCAAAACAACACTTATGAAAAGTCAAACGTGCCATATGGTAAAAATACAGTTGACGCAATTAATATAGGATCTTTTAATGCACATTATACAATGCTTAGTTCAATGGTTAAAAAATTAGGATTTGATTTTGCAATATTTACAGGTGGTAATTCAATTGATTTCAAAGAGGAAATTATATCTGATGGTTTTATTTTTGATGAAGAATTAATTTTCAAAGGTTTAATTAAATTTAATAAATAAAAGCACATAATAGATGTGCTTTTATATTTGATTTAGAAATTTAAGTGTATCTGAAAAGATTGTTTCTTTTTTAATATCAAAAAGTATTTCATGCCTTAAACTTTCATAAAGTTTAATTCTAACTTTTAATTTTGCTTTTTTAAATTTTTTAAATGTTTTTTTGACAGTTTTGCCATAACCACCAACTGGATCATTTGATCCAGAAACTAATATTATAGGTAAATCATTTCCAATTTTTTTTATGTTTTTAGATTTTTGAATATATAGAAGACCTTCAAATAAATCTTTAAAAGCTGATGTTGTAAAAACTTGTCCACACAAAGGGTCTTTAACAAATTTTGTAACATTCTTTTTATCAACAGAAAGCCATTCAGAACCAGTTGAATCTGGTTTATCAAATTTCTTGTTGAATTTTTTGTAACTCAAATTCCAAATAAAGTCATCTACATTTTTAGCCCCATACCTTCTTTGTCTTGCTATTGCAATCCTTCTTCCAAACCTAAGAGACAAATTGCTTTCTCATGCAGTTCCACTTAAAACCAATCCATTAATGGTGTTTGAGTAATCAATTGCATAGTGTCTTGCAAGAAAACTTCCCATAGAGTGACCCATCATAACAATTTTCTTATTCTTGTATGTTTCTTTCACATAATCATTGATAACTTTTAAATCTTGAACTAATATAGATCATCCATTTTCATCTGCAAAATAACCTAACTCGTCCTTTTCTAAATTAGCAGTTTTACCGTGACCTCTATGGTCATTTGCAATAACAATTCATCCATTTGTGTTTAAAAATCTAGCAAATTCATCATATCTTTTTGAGTGTTCACAACTTCCATGAACCAATTGTAAAATACCCTTTAAATTTATAACCTCATCTCAAATATAAGTGTGTAGTTCTTTTCCATCATTTGCTTTTAATTTAATTTCTTTCATTCATGCTTCTCCTTTACAATATTCTATTCTATAAATCAAAAAATAAAAACCCCTTATAAGTTAAGGGGTTTTTGAATTATTTAATAGCTTCTTTAGCAGTATTAAATACTTCTTTTAATTGATCACATGATTTGTTAAATAATTCTTGTTCTTCTGATGAAATATCTCATTTAACAATTTCTTCAATACCGTTTTTTCCAATAATACATGGAACACTTGTATAGATATCTGAGTTTCCATATTCACCATTTAAGTGAGCACCAACCATTAACATTACTTTTTCATCTGTTAAGATTGCTTTAACAATTCTTGCTAAACAAGCACCAATTCCGTAGAATGTTGCTCTTTTTTTCTCAATAATTTTGTAAGCCATGTGAGTAGCTTCATCTTTAATTTCTTCTAAATCTTTTGATGAAATTACACCTTCATCCAAGAATGATTTTACTGATTTACCATTAACAGTTCCAAGACTTCATGCAGCAACTGATGAATCTCCGTGTTCTCCCAATAAGTAAGCTTCAACTTCATGAGGCATTGCCCCTACTTTATCAGCTAATAATCTTCTTAATCTTGATGAGTCTAAAGTTGTTCCTGAAGAAATAACTTTTGAACTTTCATAACCTGTTACAGTTTTGTATACGTAAGTTAATACGTCAACTGGGTTTGATGCAATAACAGTTATTCCGTTAAATCCAGAATTTTTAATTTGTGTTGCAATATCTTTCATGATTTTTGCATTATCTGCAACCATTTCCAATCTTGTTTCACCAGGCTTTTGTGGTCTACCTGCAGTGATTACGATCATATCAGCATCTTTACAATCTGAGTAATCCCCAGCTTTGATTGTGCTAAATGGGTTTGGTAAAATTGCTTGTGCATCAGCAATATCCATTTGATTTCCTTCAGCAGCATCTTTAAATACGTCTATTAAAACGTAATCTTTTGCAATTCCTTGGTTAACAGCTGAGTAAACAAAACTTGTTCCTACAGCTCCACAACCAACTAATACTATTTTTTTATCGTTTATCATTTATAAAATCTCCTACCATATTATCTTAATACTAAATTTTAATTTTATCTAGATAAAATTATAAATTTTTCATACTCAAAAATAAAAAAAATACCCATAAAATGGATATTCATATGTACATATGATATTGTAAATTAACGTTTTGAGAATTGTGGTGCTCTACGTGCTCCGTAAAGTCCGTATTTTTTACGTTCTTTAACACGAGCATCACGCGTTAATAAACCGTGTCCTCTTAATTCTGGTTTGTAATCTTTTGAAGCTTCTAATAATGCTCTTGCAATTCCTAAACGAGCTGCT
The DNA here is from genome assembly GCF_002865545.1 of Spiroplasma monobiae MQ-1. Lineage (NCBI taxonomy): Bacteria > Bacillati > Mycoplasmatota > Mollicutes > Entomoplasmatales > Spiroplasmataceae > Spiroplasma > Spiroplasma monobiae. Next base: position 789,557 of record NZ_CP025543.1, read on the forward strand.
CCAGCTTGTCCAGTGAACCCTCCACCTTTAACAGTAATTTTGATTGAAAAATCTGATTTTGTTCCAGTAGCTTCTAAAGGTTGTTCCATATCTTGCACTAAAGTAGCATATGGGAAAAACTCTAAAGCCGGTTTTCCATTAACAATAATTTCACCTTGTCCAGGAGTTAATATAACTTGAGCAACTGAAGATTTTCTTCTTCCTGTTCCTCTATACATAACAACGTCTTTTTTAGCTGCCATTATTTGTTATCTCCTTTTTTTGTTTGAATTACTAATACTTCTGGATTTTGTGCTTGGTGTGGATGTTCGTTACCTGCATATACATGTAATGCACGGTATTGATTTCCCCCTTGAACATTTTTTGGTAACATTAATCTTACTGCTCTTTCAATGATTCTTTCAGGGAATAATTTACGTTGTGTAGCAACGTTTCTTGATTTTAATCCCCCTGGGTGCATTGAGTGGTGGTAGTAGTTTTTATCATTTTCTTTTTTACCTGATAAAATTACTTTTTCTGCATTAATTACGATTACGTGATCTCCATTATTAATATGAGGTGTAAATGTTGGTTTATTTTTTCCTCTAAGTACCATAGCAATTTGAGTAGATAATCTACCTAAAGTTGCTCCAGTAGCGTCAACTACGTATCATTTTTTAGCAATATCTGCTGTTTTAATTAGTGTAGTTTGTTTCATGTGCTTGTTCTCCTTACCTTCCGGGGCTCATGAGTAAGCAAATATATTATACATTATTTCTTACTCGGGTCAAATAAAAAAATCACTTTACAAGTGATTTTTTATACATTTAACCTACTATTTATCTTTTAAAGCTTCTAGTGGATTAATTTTTTGGATATTTGATCATCCAATACCAAATGTTACGCCGTAAATTGCTGCAATAACACCAAACACTGTGAATGGTAATCATATTGTAAATTGCACAGGTAATACTCAAGCAGTATTTAATGCCATATATTCTGCAATAAATACAAATGTGAATCAACCTAATAAGAATCCAGCAACATACATTATTAGTATTGGCATTATGTACATTCCTAAAATTTGTTTTACAACATAAGGATTTGAATATCCTAAAGTTTTCATTGTTGCAATAAATTGTTTATTTTCATAAATAATTAAACTTGTTGTTAATAAAATAATTGTTGCCGAAACAATAACGGCGATTGTAATAAACATTATCATAACCATGTTAACAAGGTCTGTAACTTGACCTAGGATTTGTCTAGTTTGTTCTTTTGGTAACATTGTTGATAGTGAACCTATACCATAACCTTCGTTGAAGTTATTTGGATCTATTATCATACATGACTGACCTTCATCATCTTTAGTAGCGAAACTGTTTTCTTGGCAAGCTTCTCCAGTTGGGTCTTCTATCATTCTATAGTTACCATTTAATCCTACAGAACTAAAGTCAGCAAATCTTTGTGAAACAGACATACCACTTTCGATATCTTGCATTACAGGGTCGTTTGAATATTTATAGTTAAATACAGGGAATAAATTGTTATAAAGTTTATACATATTTCTTCAACTTGAATTTTCTTTGCTTCTTTCAACATTTGAAACAAAATCCTCATAAGTTCTTTGTCCCAATATAACTTGTTCAATGAATTGTTCCAAGTTAACACCTTGTATAACCTCGTCACTCTCACCTGCAAAACCTTCCATTTTGTATATTGGATTTCCCGCAGGATATTCTCTTGCAAATCAATTTTCAAAGTTGTATTTTTGAGTTTCATCATAACCTAAAATTTCGTTTGCGTTTTGATTTGATATTCAACCTTGTGATTGACCATAACCATTTTGAACACCAACTATTTTAAATTCAATATCTAAATTATTTGTGTCAATTGTTATGTCTCCATTTTTGTATTTTGAATATATATCTATTGGGTCAGTTGCTTTATTCGCGTGAGAAGCAGTAATATTAGCTCCCCCTATATTTGCAGAATCCATACCTCATGTTAATGGGAATTGTGGATTGTCAGAATAAAGATTACTTTGTGAATAATAACCATATGTTGATTGTGTTCTCATTTCTGTAAAGTCAACAGAATCGTTACCAGTACCGTGACCATATTCAATTAATTGTTCTTTATTTGCATCGGCATATTTAATTTCTTTTCCATCACTATACATCAAATCTTGTAAAACATCCAACGATATAGTATCCCCTGTTGTTTTACCTAATTTTTTTTGCATACTTTGGTTTATTATTAATGGAATTTTATTACCGTATTGTCTGTCAAGGAATAATTCTTCTTTAATGTTGTTACCATTATAATCTTCTAAATCAACTAAACTTGAGTTTCTATCAATACCATAGATTTTTGCACTTTCAGTTTTGCCATTTCTAGCTGTGAAATTTGTATTTAAAACAGTACCAAGTTCATCTATTTTATTATCATATGGTATTAAGTTGAATGTAATGTTGTAGTTTTCATTATTTTCTAATGCATTTTTCATTTTTTCTTGAACAAAATAAGATGCTCTAGTGTATGTTGTTTGTAATATCGCCATACCCATTCTTCCATCTAAAACAGCTCCAAATCACAAAGTTAAAGCAGTGTTCAAAGTTTTTAATTGTGGTGAAGAATAACCTTGGATGTCTTTGGCAGTGATTTCTCCAGGATTTATTGTTTTATCTCCGTCTTTTCATTCGAAACTTGTGTCATTAACATCAATGTCCATTATTGCAGTTCCGTTATTATCAGAAGAATTTCAATAGTTATTAACACCTTTTTTGTTTGGGGCATTTGTAAATACTTTATTTAAATTTCCTCTTGCTCCTTTGGCGTTTATTTGACCATTACTTATAGAATTATTATTAAATGTTAGTTTTATACCATTTATATATTTATTATAAATTCTTAACATTGTGTTTGTATAGGCTCTTAAATTATTATCGCCAGGATTGCTATTTATTAAAGCTGGAAGATCAGCACTTGTAAGTTGTGTATAATCAGGTCATTGTCCTTGTAGTTGTCCCAATGCTGTAGAACCACCTATCGTTGCTGAACTTGCTTGATCTAGGTTTGTTAATAATTTTGTTGACATATTTTTTCAATCCAAGTATGAGAATTCAGCTCAGAAGAAGTTGTCTTTGTCAGCGATATCATAAGAATAGTAGTAAGGACTTATATATCCGTTTAAAAGTTCTGATATAACTTGATCTCAATTTATAGCCTCAGACGCTTGCATGTTTTTTGTTGCCGTATCCTTAACTGGGTAAGCAGTTCTACCAGAAGTTCATCCCCCAGGAACTGTTACACCATTCCCACCACTTCTTGCAGCATTTCTAATTTGAATTGTTTGGTTTACATCATATTCTCCTCAACCTTCACCTTCAAAGTTGGGATTATATGTTTTATAGAAAGAGAATGGGTTATTAGCTATTGGTTGAGTATATTCAACCATATTTTCATATTTCATACCATTAAAAGTAGCTTTCATGTTATCTGACATAACTTTTGGAGCAACAACTGTTGTTGTTAATAAAGTTGCACTCAACAACATTGTCGCACTAACTCCAGCTAATTTTCCAAGTGAAGTTGTCAATAAAGCAACTCTTAATCTAGGGTTAAATCTTCTTTTTGATGATAAAGATTTAATTTTCATTGCAAATTTATTAATTACCTTGTCATCTCCACCTTTTAATAAAGTAAGAGCAGACAGTCTAATTGTTCAGTAACCAATTCCAAAAGCAAGTAAAGTAAGTGCTAATCAAAGACCTAATATACTTGATAAGAATGATACCACATTAAATTGGAATCCAAAAAACGCAATATTAAAGTAGTTTGAAAACACACTTACAACAAAAGTTTCTATAAATATAGCCAATACATATCCAACCAAAGCTCCTGCAACAGAAACAATTAAAGGTATTGCTATAAAGTTATTTACAACCTCACGTTTTTTATAACCTAAGGATTTTAAACAACCAATTTGTCTACTTTGTAATTCAACTTGTTTTTTTGTAGTTAAAATTGTTGTAAATCCAGCAATTGCTATAATAACAACTATTAAACCAGTTGCCATAGCATTGTAACCAGCCATTATCGAGTTAAAAGTTGTTGTTCTTGAAGAAAACTTATAATTAGGATCATTTGTGTCATAAACGTATTTAACATCAGTTTTAACATTTATATATTGTTTATATTGATCGTCTAATTTATTAATTTGTTCCACAGATTTTCCATCACTAGATTTTATTGAGAAATAAGCTTCTCTATCAGTTTCTGAAGCAACAACTATTTTGGCTTTTTGAACTGCATAAGTTGATAAAGATCTTGTTTGTACATCTGTATTATCTTCTTTATTTGTAAAATTATAAGAAGCGCTTGAATAACCCATTCAGCTTGGATCAACATAAACTAAAGCTTCTGTTTTTACGTTAGGCATTACGGTTGTTTGATCCATTAATGGTGTTGTAAAATCGGCTGATGTACCGATTCCAACAACTTCAAATCAAACCATGTTTGAGTATTCACCCATGGCCAAAACATCTTGTGCTGAATTGTTTCTTATATTTTCGTTTAATCTATTTATTTCTGTAGAATTTCCTTTTGTATTTTTAACAAGTAAATCAGTACCATATTTATCTTCGTTTATTCTTATGATATCTCCTACTTTAACATTATTTTCTTTTGCGTATGATTCACCAATAACAACTTCCTTGTGTTCACCAGATCTGTACATTCTTCCTGTAGAAACAGTAAGTTTATCAACTCCATTGTCTCTAGTGTTTGGGTGCATTTTAGAAATAGCCTTAACTTTTATTGCACCATTATTTCCGCTTAAACCAGATATTAATCTTGTTTCAGTAAATGATACATCAAAGTTATGTTCTAGTGACATTTGTGTCATTATATATTGTTGAAGTAATATTTTTTCTTCCCCAATGGTTTCTTTAACCATATATTTATCAAGAATATCTCAACTAATTTGTGAACTTTCGCTTTCTTCACCCTCAGTATTTTTACCTTTTTTAATTTCGTTGTTTAAATTAACATCTACAACATAATCTCTTAGATTAGATTGAACATTTAATTTTTCATATGCCCCGGCAACCCTTGTTGTTGTTGCAGATAAAACTGATATAACTAAAGATACAAGCATAACCAAAAGAGACAAACCTATTATTTGTGATTTGTTCTTTCCGGCCGACCTAAAAGCATTCTTTAGTAAAAGTCTAATTCCTTTCATATTTAATTTTTCCTCCTATTGATTGATATTTTTTTACACGTACTAAAAAATTAAATGAGGTGGAGTGACTCCTTTTTTAAAGTTTTTTAAATTTAAGCTTCTTTTTCAATTAACAATACATTGGATAAATGTGTTCTTCTCAAGAACCTCTTTAAATTCGATTTTTTCATCAACTAAAATTACAGATGCAAAAGTTAAAATTTGTGTTGATAAAGTTGGTTTGTTTATATTTTGATACATTTTGAAGAATATTTGTTCCCCATTGTTTATACGATTTAATTTTATTACTATTTTTAATTTACTAAATGCAATATTTAATGCAATTATTATAATTGAAAACACAACAGTTGATGTAATGGTAAATATGAAAAGTGCTTCTAAGTTGATCATTACTCTATTATCTTTTCAAATATAATCAAACGCTTGTAATTCAGTAGAAATGAATACAGGAGCTGTAATAAGTATTAGTGTGAAGAATTCCCCCAAGAAATTACCTCTTGTGAATCATTTTAAAGATTTAATTTCATTAAAACTTCTTTTTAATTTTGAAAGAATAACAGCAGATTCAATTGTTAATCACAAACATAAAGAAGTTACTAAAATTGTATTTATTATTGCAGTAATTTGTACGGCAACATATAGTTTTGCATTTCCTTGCTCAAATAGAATAGAACTGAAAAGAACACTTAAATGAATAAGCATAAATGAAATATATAAGTTTTTAGCTATTTTTTTATTCATGTAACTTTTCATATTCTCTCCTATTTTTTCACTTTTATAATAATAACATTATGACAATAAAATGACAAACCACTACACTTATAAAAGTCTTTTAAATGTGGGGTTAAAATTAATAATAAAAAAAATGTGCTCTGCACATTTTCTGTCGGTTTTGATTGTAAATGAAATTTATTATATACCTTTTCCTTCTTGCTCAAGTGAGATTATTCAAAAAAGATAAACTAATAAAAAACTATCTACTTCTTATATTGGTGTATTAAGTTCTATCTAACCGACATAAATATATAATACACCAAAAATAAGTTAATAGTTAATTTTTTTCAACATCAAACCTTCTGGATTTGCAATATAAGGCATTTTTTCCTCATTTAAAGCTAATACATTTTTTATTTTATATAAATCTATTTTATCTAAACTGTATGCGATACAAGCACCAACTATCATTCTTATCTGATATCTTATAAAACCCTTTCCTTTAAAAGTAATTGTAAAAATATCTTCTTCTATTTTTGTTTCAATAGAATTTATAGTTCTTTTTGTTTCAATTAGTTCAGTTTCTTCTTTTTTTAAACCAGAGAAATTATAAAAATCATGGGTACCTACAAATAAATTTAAAGCTTCTTCTAATTTGATTAGATTTAATTGTTTTTTTGGTAAGAAATAATATCTATTTTCAAAGACATTATTTTTACCAACATTTATTTTATATTCATAAGTTTTTTCTTTACAGTTTCTAACTCTAAAGTCTTTCCTAATTTCTTCAATGTTAGTTACTTCAATTCCTAAAGGCAAGCTACTATTCAATGCTTTTAAAAAACCTTCAACGTTAGGTTGAAAGTTTAACTCCACTCACGCTTTTTGATCAAAAGCATGAACTCCAGAATCTGTTTTTGAAGCTCCAACCAATCTAAAAATAGAGTTTCTAGCAACTCTTGAAATAGCACCTTCCAGTTCTCCTTGAATGGTTGATTGACCCTTTTGTTTGGCTCATCCACAAAAATCAGTTCCATCATATTGAATTGTAAATAAGTAATAATACATATTATTTAGAAAACAGAATTTGATCTATTCTAGGAATTTGTACTAAGTTTTGGAATGATTCCATATTTACATAGCATATTAGAGTTGCAAATATACCCATCCCAAGAACAAATATAATAATATCTAAAATTCTAAATTTAACTTGTCTATATCTTGTTCTTTTTGCATGAGGATCATAACCTCTTGAATCCATTGCATATGCTAAGTCTTCTGCTTTTTGAAATGCAGATACAAGAAGAGGAATAATCAATGAGGTCATTGATTTTGCTTTATCTACTAACTTACCATTTTTAAAGTCAATTCCCCTTGATGATTGAGCTTTCATAATTCTTCCGGCTTCATCAATTAAAGTCGGGATCATTCTTAAGGCAATTGAAATAATTGTTGAAAAAATATAAACAGGAATTCCAATTAATTTTAAAGGTCATAATAGATCTTCAATAGCTAAAGTTAACTCTAAGGGTTGGGTTGTACCTGTAAGAATTGTTGTTAATGTAATCATTAAAAAGATTCTTATTGTCATGTATAAAGCTGAATAAATTGCTTTTTCAGAAAAAGCTAAAGATTTTCATTTATATACTCAACCATATGTTTCCATTCATTCCCCATATAAACCATCATCTAGTTCTGCAAATTTTATACCATTTAATTCTGAGGGTTTTAACATGAATATGTTTATAAGTATAAGAACTATAAATATAAACATTATTGGGAAAAATAACTTAAGCAGCATTTTAAAACTTAGTTTACTTACTGAATACATAAGCAATATAAATGATCCTACCAACACAAATCCTGTATAACCAATAGGGAAAAAAACAACAACAATTAAAGCAATGATCATGAACAATTTTAATCTAGGGTCCATTTTATGAATCATTGAATTATAAGGCATATATCTACCAAATACCATTCTCATTATTAGATTTCTCCTCTTCTATTTTCTTTTAGATTTGATTGCTTTTGCAAGTTCTTCAACCGTTCTAAATTCTATATCTGTAACATCCAATCCTGCATCTTTTAATTTATGTGCAAGTTTATATAATTTTGGTGGTTCAATTTCAATTTTTTCTAGTAATTGACTATTTGAGAATACTTCGAAAGGACTTCCTTTTGAAATAACCTTTCCTTTGTGCATAACAATAACTTCATCAGCTATTTGTAATACGTGATCCATATTGTGAGTTACAATAATAATTCTTTTACCTTTTTCCTTATTCAATTTATAGAATAAATTCATAAAATCTTCTTCACCTTGAGGATCTAATCCCCCTGTTGGTTCATCAAGTACAAGTGTATTTCCGTCCATTGCAACAATTCCTGCAATAGCAACACGACGTTTTTGACCACCACTTAAGTCAAACGGACTTCTTTTTGCGTAATCTTCTGGTAAATCAACCATTCTTAAAAGTTCTGGAACTTTATCAAAACTTTCTTGCTTATTAGCGCCTAAATTAATTGGTCCAAAAGAAATATCCTTTTCAATTGTATCTTGAAATAATTGATACTCAGGGAATTGGAATACCAATCCAACTTCTCTTCTCAATTCCTTAACTTGTTTAATTTTTTTAGTGGAAGCAGGGATCTGATAATTACCAATAATAGTTCTTCCTGTTTCTGTTGTTAATAGACCATTTGTTAACTGTATTAAAGTTGATTTACCACTACCAGTCATACCAATTACAGCTGTAATTTTTCCTTCTTGAATTACTAAATCAGTTCCATTTAATGCTCTAAATTCAAATGGTGAATTTTTACTATATGTATATGACACTGAATCAAATTTTATTTCACCTTTGAAGTCTCATTTTGGTTGAGTAACCATATTCATTCTTCTTTTGAATTCTTTTTTTATTGTTTTATTTTTATTTGGTTGTTCTTGATATCACTTTTTAACTTCTTGAACTCTTTGAGGCATTAATTTTTTATCTTCAACAATGTCTTTCTTAATTTCTTTTTGATATTGTTTTTGATTTTTTTTATCTTCTTTTACAAGTTTGCTAATTTCTCTATGTCTTTTTTTTCTTTTTTTAGAGTCTGCCTTTTGTTTTAAAGCAAGCTCTTTAACGTGAGCTTTATATTCTGCTCTTGAAGCCTTTTTCTCAGCTATTAATTTAGCCTTTTGTTCTGGTGATATTTGATTTATTTTTGACATATATTTTTCACCAACTCTTCCAAGTTTGCACTTCCAGAAACTTTCATTCCTTCATTTTGAAGTGCTTCTTCAATTTGAGCAACAAAAGGAATATCTAAATGAATAGATCTTAAGAAGTCCTTTTCAGACAATATTTCTTTTGGTGTACCAAATTTAACTAATTGACCTTTATTCATAACCATAACTTTATCAGCATTTAATATCTCATCCATATCATGAGTAATTGAAAAAATAGTTTTTTCTCTTGTATTTTTTAGTTCAACCATAATTTGTTTAACTTCACTTTTTCCTTTTGGATCAAGCATACTTGTTGCTTCATCAAAAATTAAAATATTTGGAGATAAAGCCAAAGCAGAAGCTATGGCAACCCTTTGCTTTTGACCACCACTTAACATTAATGGTTCATGATCTAAAAACTCTTCCATTCTAACTTTTTTAGCAGATTCCAAAATAATATCTGCCATTTTAGAAGGCTCTACTCTTCTATTTTCTAAACCAAAAGCAATATCGTCCCTAACTGTTGAACCAATGAATTGATTGTCTGGGTTTTGAAAAACTATGCCTAAGAATTTACGAACCATATTTATATTATTTCTTGTTACTTTATTTCCATAAATCTCAATTGATCCTGTTGTTGGTAATAAAACCCCAATTATAATTTTAGATAATGTTGATTTACCACTACCATTATGACCAATAATAGCTACATAATCTCCGTGTTTTACTTCAACACTTACACCATTAACTGCAAATGGGTGACCTTCTCTATATCTAAATTTGATATTATCCAATTTTAATGCTGTATCTGATAATTTTGAAAGTTGTCCACCATGTCCTCTATCTTTAATTGCAACTTTAGATTCTTTAAATATAAAAACAGCTAATTTATATTCTTCAAAAGCTTTTCAATATTCTTTAGTGTTTTTTGTTGTAGATTTTAATTTTTCTTTTGCCTCTTTAGCATTTTGTGCAAAAAAACTGTTATCAGTTATTTCTTTAAATTCCCTTTTAACATCTTTGTATTCTTTTTCTACATTTTTAACAAATTCAATATCCACTTCACGTTTTGCAAATTTACTTCTTGCAATAATCATTTTTTGACTTGCACGCACCAATTTATCATTGTGTTCGTTTAATTTAAGTCTAAATTCATTTAATTTTTCAGTTGCTTTTAAATTATCTGACATAGTATTACCTCTCATACATTATTCATTATATCAAATATAGATATTGAAATATTACTAAATTATAAAAAATATAAATAAGTGTAGTTGTAAAAACCTTTACTAAGGTTTTTTAATTATTTACTTGGTGTGGCTTTATTTTCAGCTGATTGCAAGCATCTTTTAATAATATTTTCAAAACCTTCGTTGTCTAAAACATTTTGACCCTCAACAGTAGATCCATTAGGTACGCACACTTGTTCAACCATTTCTCTTAATTCCACTTGTGAATTTGCACCATTTTTAATACTTCCAATTATTGCTGTTTCAACTATTCTAAAGGCTTGGTCTTTTTCAAAACCTTTTTCTATTGCATAGTCTGTAATTGCTTTAAAAAATGTAAATACATAAGATGGTAAACATCCAGATATAGCTGTTAGTGTTCCAAATTTATCTTCATCAATTATTTCTACAATTCCACACGATTCAAACATATCTACTACAAATTTTAATTTATCTTTGTTTGCATTATTATGTGCTAAAGCTGTAACTGATTGATTTAATGAGGCATTCATATTTGGCATCATCCTTATTATTGTAAGGTCCTTTTGATTTTTAAAGTTAGATTCTAATCTTTTAATATCAACTGCATTTGCCATTGAAACAATTGTTTTTCCCTTAAGATCTAGTTTGTCTAAACTTTCACACAAACCATCAACCGCATCAGGTCTTGTTCCTATTACAATCACTTCAATTCCTTTTGTTTCAATCTCATCTAACGAATCTAAAGCATTCATTTTATCAAGGGAGTTAACAACTTTGTCTTGTAGTTCTTTAAATGCATCATGACCAAAAATATTGTCCTTAAAATTTTCATTAGACAAGATTCCTTTAACCAAAGAAGAGCCCATATGTCCTAATCCTATAAATAATATATTTTTCATAATTTGCCTCCACTAATATTATAAAACTTTTTAATTAGGATAAAGGTTAGAATGAAAAAAAACGCCTGAAAGGCGTTTTTATATATCGGTAAATTAGTTATTAAACTAATTCGATGATACACATTGGTGCATTATCACCACGACGGTTATCCAATTTAAGAATTCTTGTATAACCACCTTCTCTTGTTTTAAATCTTTTTGCGATTGTTGTAAACAATTTTTGTAATGCAGTTTCTTTTTCAGAAGCATCAATATGACGTAATCAAGCAGCAGCTTGTCTACGTGCATGTAGATCCCCTCTTTTACCAAGTGTAACCATTTTGTCAAAGTGTTGTCTTAATTCTTTAGCTCTTGTTTCAGTGATTTCTAATCTTTCTGAAATAATTAGCTCAGTAGTTAAGTTTCTCATTAACGCAACTCTTCAAGCAGTGTTTTTACCTCTTTTTTGAATGTATGACATATAACTACACCTCTTTCTAATCTTGTTTGAAAGTTAGTCCTAATTGAACAACTTTATCTTTAATTTCTTTTAATGATTTTCTACCCAAGTTTCTAATTTCTTGAATATCATCTTCTGTGCGTGATACTAAGTCGCGTAATGAATTGATGTTTGCTCTTTTTAGACAATTTAAACTTCTTTGTGTGAAATCTAAATCTTCGATTAAACGATCTAATTCTTTTTCGTCTTCTTCGTTTGTTGCACCAATAACATTTAAGTCATTAATTTCTTCGTTTAAGTTTACAAAGAATTGTAAGTGCTCAACTAAGATTTTTGCAGCTGTTGCTACTGCATCACTAGCTGTTACTGTTCCATCAGTTTCAACTTCTAAAATTAATTTTTCTAAGTCTACTGATTTTCCAATTTTAGTTGCATCTACATTGTAAGCAACTTTAACGATTGGAGAATAATTTGAATCAATTGTAATTGCATCTGCAACTAATTTTTCTTTTTTGTTATCTTTGAATGATCTATAACCTCTTGAGTTTTTTGCAAATAAAGTTAAATCTAAAACTCCACCATCTGATATTGTACAAATGTGTAATTCTGGATTCATAACTTCAACTCCTGTAGGTAAAACGATGTCTGCTGCAGTAATTGCTCCAGCTCTTGTTGAATTAATTTTTAATTCAACCACTTCGTCATCTTCGAAAATTTTTGAATCGATTCTTAGAGCTAAACTTTTTAAGTTTAAAATTATTCTACTTACATTTTCAACAATACCATTTATTGAAGTAAATTCATGTGCTGCTCCTACAATTTTAATTGCATAAACTGCTGCTCCTGGTGTTGATGATAGTAATGTTCTTCTGATAGCATTACCAAGTGTTGTACCAAATCCTCTTTCAAGTGGTTCAACTTTAAATTCCCCATAACTTCTGTTTTTTTCTTCTTTTAATAAATTAAATTCTGGTCTTGAAAATTGTTTCATTTAACTTATTAACCTCTTGGGCGTTTTCTAGGACGCACTCCGTTGTGGGGGATTGGTGTTGTATCTCTAATTGATGTTATTTCTAAACCGATACCTTGTAAACTTCTTACAGCGGCATCTCTTCCTGGACCTGGACCTTTTACCTCTACTGAGATAGTTTTAACTCCATTATCCATCGCTCCTTTTCCTGCAGCTTCTGCAATCATTTGAGCAGCGTAAGGTGTTGATTTCTTACTTCCTTTAAAACCCATTGCTCCAGCACTTGATCAAGATATTACGTTACCTTTTTCATCTGAAACAGTCACGATAGTGTTATTGAATGTTGAGTGAATGTGAGCTATACCTTTAGCAATATTCTTTTTAACTTTTTTCTTGTTATTGTTTTGTTTATTATTTGCCATAGTCTATACCTCTCTAACTATTTTTTCTTGTTAGCTACAGTTTTTCTAGGACCTTTTCTTGTACGTGCATTTGTCTTAGTTGACTGTCCACGAACAGTAAGTCCTTTTCTGTGTCTCATTCCTCTGTAACATCCAATTTCCATTAAACGTTTGATGTTTAATGCTGTTTCTCTTCTTAAATCCCCTTCAGTTTTTACTTTTGAGATTTCTTGAGAGATTGATTTGATATTATCTTCTGATAAATCTTTAACTCTTGTATCTTCGCTTACTTTTGTAGCCTCAAGGATTTTTTGTGAAGTTGATAAACCAATACCATAAATATAAGTTAGAGCAATAACTACTCTTTTTTCATTAGGTATTTCTACCCCATTTATACGAGCCATTATTAATTTCCTTTCTAAAAGATTAACTAATTTTTTGTTTAATAATATTTATTATTAATAATTAACCTTGACGTTGTTTATGTTTTGGTTGTTCACAAATAATCATTACACGGCCTTTACGTCTAATTACACGACACTTGTCGCAAATTTTTTTGACAGATGATCTTACTTTCATCTTTTCTAACCTCCTGATTTTGTGTACTTAATTTATATTTATTTTATTTTATTTTAATTACTTATTTACCATTTTTAAAACGGTATGTAATTCTTCCACGCGTTGGATCATATGGTGAAATTGCAACAGTGACTTTATCACCTGGTAAGATGCGAATGTAATTCATTCGGATTTTACCAGACACGTGGGCGTCTATTACTATTTCATTTTCTAATTTCACCTTAAAAGTAGCATTGGGTAGTACCTCTAAAACGGTACCATCCACTTCTAAATAATCTTCTTTTGCCATTATTCTGTTTCCTCCTTGGGTTTAAATAAAGTTAATACCTCTGGATCTCCATCAGTGACCAAAATAGTATGTTCAAAGTGGGCAGTCATGCTACCATCTTTTGATGACACTGTTCAATCATCATCAGCAACAACAGTTTTATTTGTTCCTATTTGAACCATTGGTTCAATACAAATAGCCATTCCTGGAACTAATCTCATTCCAGTATTTTCTATTCCTACATTAGGAACAAAAGGATCTTCATGCATTTCCAATCCAATACCGTGTCCTGAATAATCTGTTGGCAAGTGATAACCGTTTTCTTCTATAAATTTTTGAACAGTAGAAGAAATGGTTCCGATGCGCACACCGGCTCTAACCTGATCAATTGCCAAGTATAGTGACTTTTCAGTCAACTCTAATAGTGTATCATACTTTTTGTCCTTTGAGTTACCACAAATTACACTTATTGCTGAATCTGCATGGTATTTTTCAAATACACATCCAGCATCTATTGATACAATATCGCCATCTTGCAGAACTCTATCTCTAGGTATTCCATGAATCAATTGTTCATTGATTGATATACAAATGTGAGCAGGAAATCCACCATAACCTTTAAAGTTACTTGTACATCCTTTACTTGTTATAAAGTCAATGAAAAATTTATCTAATTCTAGACAATTTGTTCCTGGTTTTACAAGTTTTCTTAATTCATGTAAAGCTTCGCCAAGAACTTGTCCAGCATATCTCATTTTCTCAATTTGTTGAGCATTTTTAATTGTAATTGCCATTAAATTAGGCACCCATCACTTCTACAACTCTATTGTATAGTTCTTCAGGTGTACAATTCCCAGCTTCAACTTTAAGAATTTTGTCATTATAAAATTTAATTAAAGGTGCTGTTTGACTGTGATATGCTTCTAATCTAGTTTTTATTTTATCTTCTTGATCATCTGGTCTTGTGAATAATTCTCCACCATCAAAATCACAAACCCCTTCATTTAAAGGTTTTCTGTTAACTTTGTGATAACTTCTTTTGCAAACTTTACAAATAAGTCTTCCTGTTAATCTTCCTAATAAAACACTTTCATCTATATCAAGATAAATAACTTTATCTATTTGATCGTTTAGTTTTTCTAACATATTATCCAAAGCTAAAGCTTGATCATCGGTTCTTGGGAAACCATCAAAGATTAAGTCCTGAGCCTTTTCTTTTAAATAGTTTTCAACCATTGAGTTTGTAACTGAATCTGGAACTAGATTTCCTTCATTCATGTATTTTTGAGCTTCTAATCCTAATTGAGTTTTGTTTGATATGTTTTCCCTAAATAAGTCTCCAGTAGATAGTTGAGTAAATCCATTTTTCTCACAAAGAAACTCTGAAAGAGTTCCTTTTCCACTACCTGGTGCTCCAAGTAATATTAAATTCATAATTTATTTTTCTCCTTGTTATCAAATGTGTGAATTGTATGATGTTTCATCTTCTTTAAATTTATCTTGTTTTTTGTCTAAGAATGATTGTTGTATTAATCTTCCTTTTAATTGCTGAACTGTTTGAATTGAAACTGAAATAACAATAATCAGACCAGTACCCCCAATTGCCAAGTGAGATGGCAATGAAGTTATTTTAGTAATTACATAAGGTAATACAGCTATCCCTGCAAGGAATAGAGCTCCCAATACACTTAATCTATTAATTACACCAGATAAGAACTTCTCAGTTTCTTTTCCGGGTTTAATTCCAGGAATAAATGTACCTGATTTTTTAAAGTTCTCAGTTATTTTTTCTGGATTAATTTGAACTTGGGCGTATAGGAATGTAAATAGAATAGTTAAAACTCCGTAAATACCTATTCCTCATCAAGTACCAAATGATAAATAATTTTGTGTGAATAAGTAGAAACCATTTGTAGAATTTTGATCTCCACCAGCTACAATTTGTGCAACTGTCATTGGTGTTGAGATAATTGCTGATGCAAATATAACCGGTATAACTCCTGCGTTATTTAATTTTAGCGGCAAGTAAGGTGTGTGATCTTTTGTATCTACAAGTCCAGAACCTGTTTGTTGAATTGGGATTTTTCTTTCAGCTTCATTCATAAGAACAACCACAAATATTACTAATAAGAATGAAATAATATATATTAAGAATTTTAGTAATCCATCAAATAATATTGTTGATTCACCATTAGTTTCAACTCAAAATTTAAAAGTATTTATAAAGTTTGTTGGCATTTGTGAAACTATACCAGTAAAGATAATTATAGAAACACCATTTCCTATACCTTTAATTGTTATTTGGTCTGATATTCATAACATCAAGAATGTTCCGCCAAGCATTACCAATGGTACTAATACAAAGTAGAATCAAGCAGGTCCTGTTCCAGTTTCATTTGAACCTCACTTTGGAATAATTAAATTTTGACTAGTAAGTGTAAATATTGTAGCTACAGATTGCATTAATGCAAATGGTATAGCCAATACTTTTGTTAGTCTATCAAGTTTTCTTCTTCCTCTTTCCCCTGATTTACTTCATCTAGTTAAAACAGGAACAACATCTGTTGAAAGTAATTGAACAATAATTGATGCTGTAATATAAGGCGAAACTCCCAACGCAAGAATTGAAAATTGTCCAATAGAACCCCCTCCAAGAGTGGATAGGAGTTGGAAAAAGTCTTGTCCAGCAATACCTTCTCTGAAATTTTCATCTATTTCAATACCAGGGACAGTCAATAGTGTTCCTGCTCTAATTACAAGTAGTACTATTAAAGTAAAAACGATTCGTTTTACAAGGTCCTTGTTTCTTATAAAGAAACCACCTTTCGCGAATTCGTTTTTATATTTAGTTGATTTAGCTTTTTTAGTTTTTTTAACTTTAGCAGCCACCTAAATCACCTCTACAGTACCCCCAGCAGCTTTGATTAATTCTTCAGCGCTTTTTGATACTTTATTTAACTTCACATTTATTGCTTTAGTAATTTTACCATTACCTAACACTTTAACTAAAGTTTTTTCATTTTTAATAATCTTTTTATCCATTAAAGTTTTGTGATTTACATCTGTTAACCCTAATGTTTCTAATTTATCTAAGTTGATTAATACAAATTCTTTTCTATTTAAACTTGTAAATCCAATTTTAGGTAATCTTCTGAATAAAGGAGTTTGTCCCCCTTCAAATCCAGGTCTTACCCCTCCACCAGAACGTGAATTTTGACCTTTGTGTCCTCTAGTTGATGTTTTACCTTTACCAGAAGCCATACCACGACCAACACGTGTTGCGTCTTTTTTGCTTCCTGGTGTAGATTTTAATTCATGTAATTTCATAAAATAATTACTCCTTCTTAAGCTGTAGCAGCTTCTTTAGTTTCTTTTTTAACTTCAACTTGAGTTCCACGTAATCTTGCTATTTGTTCTGGAGTTTGCATTTGTTGTAAACCTTCTAATGTAGCTCTGATCATGTTGATAGGTGTATTTGATCCTAATGATTTTGTATAGATATCTGAAATTCCAGCTAATTCGACAACAGCACGAACTGGACCACCAGCAATAACCCCTGTACCCTTACGAGCAGGTTTAATCATAACTTTACCAGCACCATAGTGCCCCATCACATCATGAGGAACTGTAGTTCCAGCCAAAGGAACTCTAATTAAAGATTTTCTTGCTTCTTTAATAGCTTTCTTAATAGCGTCTGGTACTTCGTTTGCTTTACCTGTTCCTAATCCAACTCTACCTTTTTTATCACCAATTACTACAACTGCTGCAAATCTGAATCTACGTCCACCTTTTGTAACTTTTGTAACACGGTTAATAGTAACAACTCTTTCTTCATAAGGGTTGTCTTCTCTGTTTCTGTTGAATTTTGGATCTCTTCTTTGTCCATTAGGTCTATTGTTGTTGTTTGGTCTTGTATTTGTTCTGTCTTGGTTGTTTGCTTCAACTTTTGAATCTGCTTTTGGAGCTGATTCAGCGTTAACAACTTTTGTTTCTTCTGCCATTTTTTCCTATCTCCTTCTTAGAATTTCATACCATTTTCTTTTGCAGATTCTGCAAAAGCTTTTACTTTACCATGGAATAAATATCCACCTCTATCAAATACTACATCAGTGATTTTTTTACTTTTTGCTTTTTCAGCAATATCTTTACCTACAGCTTTAGCTGCATCGATATTACGTCCGTTTTTTAATCCCATTTTGATTGAAGATGATGATACTAATGTAACACCAGTTACGTCATCAATTATTTGAGCATAGAAGTATGAGTTTGATTTAAATACATTTAATCTTGGTCTAGCACTTGTTCCAGACACTTTATTTCTAACTCTATAGTGTCTTCTTTTTCTTGCTTCTGCTTTAGTGTATTTCATATTTACTTCTCCTTAGCAACAGCCTACTTACCAGCTGCTTTACCTTCTTTTCTAATGATTTTCTCATCTTTGTATTTAACCCCTTTACCTTTATAAGGTTCAGGTCTTCTGTATGCTCTAATATTTGCCGCTACTTCTCCAACTAATTGTTTATCAATTCCTGATATCTTAATTTCAGTTGGTTTTGGGATTTCTACAGTAATTCCTTTTGGAACTTCGTATTCCACTGGGTGTGAAAACCCTAGTGATAGGTTGATTTTGTTACCTGCTAATGCAGCTCTGTAACCAACCCCAACAATTTCAAGTTCTTTAACAAAACCATCACTAACCCCAGTTAACATACCTTGAATTAATGAGTTTGTTGTTCCATGTAATTGTTTTGTGTGTTTATTTTCATTTTGTCTTAAAGTTTTTAGTTCTGCACCTTCAACTTTGATTTCGATTAATGGACTAAAAGCTTGAGTTAATTCACCTTTTGATCCTTTTATAGTTACAACGTTATTTGCTTCAACTTTTACTTCTACCCCAGCAGGAATTGCTAATATTCTGTTTCCTATACGTGACATATATTAATTCCTCCTATTATCAAACAAATGCCAGAACTTCTCCACCGATGTTTTGGTGACGAGCTTCTTTATCTGTCATGATTCCGTTTGAAGTTGAAACGATTGCAATACCTAACCCATTTAATACTTGAGGTAAGTCGTGAGAATTTGAGTAAACTCTTAATCCTGGTTTTGAAATTCTTTTTAATCCTTTAATAACTCTAATTTTCCCTTTGTATTTTAAGCTTATAGTAATGTCTTTCTTAAAGTCATCTGCAACTTTGAAGTCTTCGATGAAACCTTCTTTTTTAAGAATGTTTGCTATTTCTAATTTTACTTTGCTTCCTGGAATTAGAACTTCTTTGTGATAACGTTGGTTAGCATTTCTAATTCTAGTAAGCATATCTGCGATTACATCTGTTGTCATAATTTCTTTTTCCTTTCACTATCATGAAGCTTTCTTAATACCAGGGATTTGTCCTTTGTATGCTAGATCTCTGAAGCATACACGACATAGATTAAATTTTCTCAAAACTGAATGAGGTCTACCACAATTTCCACAACGTGTGTATTCTCTAACTTTGAATTTTTGGACTTTTGCTTGTTTTACTTTTAGTGATTTTTTTGCCATTTTATCCTATTCTCCTCAATTACTTAACGAAAGGCATTCCTATTTTTTGTAGTAATGCAAATGATTCGTCCTTGTTAGTTGCTGTTGTAACGATTGTTATGTCCATCCCACGAACTTTTTTTACTTTATCATAATCAATTTCTGGGAAGATAATTTGTTCTTTAATACCCATTGTGTAGTTTCCTTGTTTATCAAAACTAGTTTTAGGTACCCCTCTAAAGTCACGCACACGTGGTAACGCAACTGATATTAATTTGTCTAAGAATTCATACATTCTTTTACCTCTTAAAGTAACTTTTGCTCCAATTGGCATACCTTCACGCAATTTGAACACAGCTAAAGATTTTTTAGCTTTAGTTACTAGAGGTTTTTGACCTGTGATTTGTTGTAATTCAAGAACTGCATCGTCTAATTTCTTAGTATCGTGTACAGCTTCTCCAATTCCCATGTTGATAACTACTTTTGTGATTTTTGGAACTTGCATGATTGATTTATATTGCTTTTCTTTAAATAATTCTGGGATGATTTTATCTTTATATTGTTTTTCTAATCTATTAATATTTGCTTTTGCCATACTAACTTATCCCTTTCCTATTTAACTTCTGTTCCAGATTTTTTAGCAATTCTAACTTTTTTTCCATCTGCAATTTTGTATCCAACTCTTGTAGCGTTATCTTTCGCTTTTGGATCAACAAGTGAAACGTTTGAAGCATCGATTGATGCAGGAATTTCTCTAATTCCACCTTCTTGATCAGTTTGTGAAGGTTTTGCATGTTTAATTGCTACGATTCCTTCAACGTAAACTCTTTTTTTATCTTTTGATAATTTAACTACTGGTCCAACTTTACCTTTGTGACTTCCGGCGATAACTTTTACAACATCTCCTCTTAAGATTTTTGATTTATTCATAAAAGCTTCCCTTCCTATAACACTTCAGGAGCTAGAGATGCTATTTTAGCAAATCCAGCGTCCTTTACTTCACGTGCGATTGGACCAAAGATACGAGTACCTCTTGGTGATTTATCATCTTTGATGATTACTGCTGCGTTTTCTGAAAACTTAATGTATGTTCCATCAGCTCTTCTTAAACCTCTAACAGTTCTAACAATAACAGCTTTAATAACCTGTCCTTTTTTAACAGCTCCACCAGGTGATGCTGATTTAACAGTTGCAACAACAATATCTCCAATGTTTGTGAACTTTCTAACACTTCCACCTAAATTACGTATAACTAAAATTTCTTTAGCACCTGAGTTATCAGCGACTTTTAATCTTGATTCATTTTGTATCATTCTGTTGTACCTCTGAAATTAGATAATTGCTTTTTCAACAACTCTAACAAGTCTAAAGTTTTTAGTTTTACTCATTGGGCGAGTTTCCATAATTTCAACTCTGTCTCCCATTTGAGCTTGTGAATTTTCATCGTGTGCTTTGTATTTTTTTGAATACTTAACACGTTTTTTGTAAATTGGGTGGTTTTTGTATGTTTCAACTAAAACAGTGATAGTTTTATCCATTTTGTCTGAAACTACTCTACCAGTGTAAGTTTTTCTTAAATTTCTTTCCATGGTTATTTAGCTCCTTTTGTTGTTGTAGATTTTGCTGCTTTTTTTTCTGCTAGTTTTTTGTTAGCTTCTTCGATTTGTTTTTTAGCTTCTTCAGCGTTTGATCCGAATGTATATGTTTTAGCATCTTTTGGTTTCCCAGTAAGTTTTAAATCAATACCTTCGATATCTTCACCTTTAGCTACACCAACTTTCATAGGTTTTACTTCAACACCTTTAAGTGCTTCTTTTCCTTTTCCGGTTGCTTTTGCTTCACCAGCCTCTACTGCTTTCACAGTAGTTTTTGGTGCTGCAGGTTTTTTAACTTCAGCAGTAGTTTTACCTGCTGCTTTAGGAGCAGCTTTTGGTGCTGCTTCTGCTTTAGGAGCAGCTTCTTTTTTAGGAGCTGCTGCTTTAGTTGTAGTTGATTTAGCTGCTGCTTTTGGTGCTGCTGCTTTTTCTTCTACTTTTGCTTCAGCTTTTGGTGCTGCTGCTTTAGTTGTAGTTGCTTTAGGAGCAGCTTCTTTTTTAGGAGCAGCTTCTAATTCTACAGGAGCTTCAGTTGATTCTGAAGTTGCATTTTGCATTGCTGCCATAATTGCATCTTCTGAAACACCTGTGTCTGCTCCGAATTGTTCTTGTTGAAGTTTTTCAATCATTTCTTTGTGTTTTTGACGAACTTCTTTTCCAGCTTTTTCAGCTTCTGAAACAGCTTTTGAGTAATCTGCTTTAATAGTTTTATTAACATCTTCTCCAGCTTTTTTTCTTTCACTCAATAACATTTCAATTCTTGCTATGTCTTTTTTAAGTGAAGGAATTCTGTGAGTTTGTTCTAAACTACCTACTGCAGCTTGGAATTTTAGTGCGAATAATTCAGCACGACGATCTTCACCAAGTTTGATTAAATCTTCAACTGATTTTGTTCTTAATTCCATCATGAAGTCAACTGCTTTAGACATTATTCATCACCTCTCTTAACGATTTTACAACGCACAGGTAATTTGTGCATTGCTAGACGTAAGGCTTCACGAGCAACTTCTTCTGAAACTCCGCCAATTTCAAACATAAATTGACCAGTTTTAACTACTGCCACTCATTCTTCAGGAGATCCTTTACCTGAACCCATACGTACTTCTAATGGTTTTTTAGTTTTAGCCATGTGAGGGAATATTCTAATTCAAACTTTTCCAAAACGTTTCATATAACGTGTCATAGCAATACGAGCTGCCTCAATTTGTCTTGAAGTAATTCAAGCACCATCTAAAGACATTAATCCGTATTCACCAAACGCTATAAATTTTCCACCTTTTGCTTTTCCTTCATAACTCACTCTGTGAGGACGACGGAATTTAACTCTTTTGGGCATTAACATAACTATTTAACCTCCCTTGGTGTTCTTTGTTGAGGTTTTTTATCCTCAATAACTTTTGAATTGTTTTGATTTTGTTTTCCAATAATTTCCCCGTGGTTAATTCAAACTTTAACCCCGATTTGTCCATATGTAGTTCTTGCTTCATATAGAGCATAATCGATATCACTTCTTAAAGTTGATAATGGCACTGAACCTTCTAGGTATCCTTCAGTACGAGCCATCTCAACTCCTCCAAGTCTTCCAGAAACTGAAGTTTTAATCCCTTTAGCTCCTGCTTTTAATGCTTTTCTAATTGCTAATTTTTGTACAGTTCTAAATGATGCACGGTTTGTAATTTGTTCACCGATAAATGTTGCAACTAATTTTGCATCAACATCTGGGTTTTTAATTTCTATTACTTTGACTTTTACATCAGCTTTTCTGTCTTTGATTGTTTTTCTTACTGTTAAAACGATATTTTCAACATTTTTACCTTCTTGTCCAAGAACGATTGCTGGACGAGCAGAACGAATTACTAGAGTGATTTCTTTTTTAGTTCTTTCGATTTCAACTTTTGAAATTGCTGCGTTTCTTAATTGTTTTTCAACAGCTTTTCTAATTTTGATATCTTGGTGTAATCACTTAACATATTCACCTTTTTCAGCGTATCAACGGTTATCTCAACCTCTAATAACACCTATACGTAAAACGTTTGGAGATACTTTTTGTCCCATACTCTATAATTCCTTCCTATCTTTCGTCGCTAACCACGATTGTAATGTGGCTAGTTCTTTTTAAAATTTCATATGCTCTACCATGAGCTCTTGGTCTAAAACGTTTTAATGTTGGTCCTTCGTTAACGAAGATTGTTTTAACAAATAATTGGTCAGCTTCCATACCGTTGTTGTTAACGGCATTTGCTACAGCTGAGTTTAATAATTTTAATACTGGTTCTGAAGATCTTTTGTCTTGGTTTTGAAGAATTGCTACAGCTTCTGATATTTTTTTTGTTCTGATAGAGTCGGCTACTAGTCTAACTTTTCTAGGTGATATTCTAATCATTGTTAATTTTGCTTTTGCTTCCATATTTTGAAACTCCTATTTCCTAATGATTATTTTTTCTTTTTCTTGTCATCACCGTGTCCACCAAACTTACGTGTTGGTGAAAATTCTCCTAATTTGTGACCTACCATATCTTCTGTAACATAAACTGGGATAAATTCTTTTCCGTTGTAAACTCCAAATGTGTGACCAACGAAACTTGGAAAGATTGTTGAACGACGTGATCAAGTTTTAATTGTTTCTTTTTTTTCACCTAATGCTTCTACTTTTTTAATTAAGTAGTCATCAGCAAAAGGTCCTTTTTTTAATGATCTAGACATTTATTCAAATCCTCCTATTTGTTATCGTTTCTTCTTCTTACTATTAATTTAGTAGAAGCTTTCTTTTTATCACGTGTTTTAACACCAAGAGCTTTTTTACCTCATGGTGTTAATGGAGCTTTACGCCCGATTGGAGCACGACCTTCTCCCCCTCCGTGAGGGTGATCGATTGGGTTCATAACTGACCCACGAACTGTTGGTCTAATTCCTCTTCAACGGTTTCTTCCAGCTTTTCCTCAGTTTACTAAGTTGTATTCTTCATTTCCTACTTCACCTATTGTTGCATAACATTCGGCAAGCACTTTTCTAACTTCTCCTGAACCTAAACGTAAAGTGATGTATTTTCCATCTTCATCTTTACCTAAGATTTGTACTGAACTTCCTGCACTACGTGCGATTTGTCCACCTTTTCCTGGTCTTAATTCAACGTTGTGAATTAATGTTCCTTCAGGAATGTTTTTCATTGGTGCTGCATTACCAATTTTGATATCTGCATTTTCACCAGCAATAATTTCTTGTCCTACTTGCATACCTTTTGCAAATAAGATGTATCTTTTTTCTCCATCGATATAGTTAACTAAACAGATAAATGAGTTTCTGTTTGGGTCATATTCGATAGTTGCAATTTTTCCGGCAATATCTAATTTATTACGTTTGAAATCAATGATACGATATTTTCTTTTGTGTCCTCCACCTTTATGGCGAGTAGTTATTTGACCGTGATTATTTCTTCCAGCCTTTTCATTTAGTTTTGAAACCAATGAACCTTCAGGCTTTGAAGTTGTAAGGATACTATAATCTAAGCTGGTCATGTTTCTACGACCATTGGTCGTAGGCTTATATTTTTTGATTGGCATAATATATCCTCCTGTTTTCGCCTAATCTTGTTTCTTTCTTAGTGATTAATTTCTTAATTCTATAAGTCTGATAAGATATCTAATGTTTCTCCATCTTTCAATACGATGATGGCTTTTTTGAAACCTGCTGTTTTACCAACAAATTTTCCCATTCTTTTATCTTTTCCATCATAGTTCATAGTTCTAACATCCTTAACTTTGACTTGGAAAATTTCTTCGAATGTTTTTTTAATTAATGTTTTGTTTGCTTTTTTATCAACAACAAATGTGTACGCACCATTTTGTTGACCTAAGTAAGTCTTTTCAGTTAACAAAGGTTTTTTAATAACTTGTGTTAAATGCATTATGCATACACCTCCTCGATTTTGTTTACAGTATCTTCAGTAACAACTAATTTAGTTGCATTTAATAAATCAAAGATGTTCATTTTTTGGAAGTCTAATGTTTTAACTCCTGGAATGTTTCCTGCTGATTTAACAACTAATTCTTCGTGTTCTTTAGTTACTATTAATGTTTTTTGATCTTCAACTTTAATGTTTTTCATAATTGCTAACATTTCTTTTGTTGAAGGTTTTGAGAATGCAAATTTGTCTAATACAACTAAGTTTGCTTCTTTTGCTTTAATACTTAAAGCACTTCTGATAGCTAATTGTCTAACTTTTTTATTAACCGCTTTTTTGTAGTTAATGTTTGGTGTAGGACCAAAAGTTACTCCCCCACCTCTTCATTGTGGAGCTCTAATAGAACCTTGACGGGCACGTCCTGTACCTTTTTGTCTTCAAGGTTTTCTACCTCCACCACGAACTTCAGCTCTAGTTTTTGTTTTTCTTGTTCCTTGTCTTAATGCAGCTTGTTGTGAAACAACTGTATCAAAGATTGCTTGTTGATGAGGTTCAATACCTCAAACTTTATCGTTTAATGTAATTTCTTTAAGAGATGTTCCCTTAACATCTAAAACTTGTGCTTTCATGTTAAATTGTATCCTCCTAATTATTCAGCTGCAGGAGCTGTTTCTTCTACCACTGGAGCTGGAGTTGGTTCAACTACAGCTTTAGTAGCAGTGTTTCTTGATAACAATGAAACTGCTTCTTGCGCTTTTCTACCTTTAACGTTTTGTTTAATTACAACAAAGCCTTTTCTTGGACCAGGAACTGATCCTTTAACTAAAACTAAATTTCTTTCAGTATCGATTTTTATTACTTCTAAGTTTTGGATTGTCACTTGTTCATGTCCCATGTGACCTGCCATTTTTTTAGATTTGAAGATTCTGTTGATAATTGCTCCCATTGATCCAATACCTCTGTGGTATCCTGACCCGTGACCCATAGGTCCTCTTGAGTAATTATGTCTTTTGATTGCTCCTGCAAATCCTTTACCTTTTGATATACCTGTAACGTCCACAAATTCACCAGCGTTGAATACGTCGGCTGCATTAAATGATGCACCTATTTCGTATCCTTCCATATCTCTGATTTCTTTTACGAAGCGCTTAGGTTCTGAGTTAACTTTTTTAAATTGACCCATATCTGGTTTATTTAATAAGTTAGCTCTTTTATTGATTGTTCCCAATTTTAGTGCTTGGTATCCATCTTTTTCAACTGATTTTACTTGTAAAACTGTATTTGGTTCTACTGCAATAACAGTAACTGGAATTAATTTACCGTTTTCACTAAAGATTTGAGTCATCTCTAACTTACGTCCTAAGATTCCTTTCATGATATTTCCTCCTGTATTTTTTTATGTTGTTCATGTATATCTTGATTGTTTACTATAATTTAATTTCGATGTTAACACCAGTAGGCAATTGAACTCTTGTTAATGAGTCCATTGTTTTAGGTGTTGGTTCAACTATCTCAAGTATTCTTTTATGTGTTCTCATTTCGAACTGCTCTCTACTATCTTTGTATTTATGAGTAGCTCTTAATATTGTAATAATTTGTTTTTCTGTTGGTAATGGAATAGGTCCACGAACTTTAGCTCCAGTTGACTCAGCTGCTTCAATAATTTTAGCAATTGATTGGTCAACAATAGCGTGATCGTAACCTTTAAGTTTGATTTTAATTTTTTGTTGAGCCATTTGGTCCTCCTTCAACATTGACAACCCTTTTCAGTGTGTTGTCTTAATGAACACAAGATGTACATGCCTTTCAATTATCACACAACGATATTTAAAAAGCAAGGAAATAAATAAAAAAATCAACTTTTTAGTCGATTTAGTTATTTATAATTATTTCATCAATGAAACGGGTGATTCTTTTCTTATTTTATAAGTTGTAATTAATATAGAAGTTATATAACTGGTTACAACCATTATAGTTGAAGCTAATAATGCTCATCAACTTAATCCCAAAGGAATTGAACCAACATTATTTTTAATGAATATTCCAGATACAGTCACTAGTACTGCACTACCTGAAATTCCTAATATCATAGCAATTCCAGCAAGTATTGTTAATGTTCCAAATGAATATTTGATAACTTTTCAGTTTGAATATCCAAGAGATTTCATAACAACCATAAATTTTCTATATTGATTTACATATAAATCTGTAATTATTATCATCGATAAAGTTGCTGTAATAACAATAACAACAATAAATGCTAGAGCTATTGTTAATACTAGATTTGCAATTTGATTTATTAATGCCTTTTGTTCGGAAAGGAACTCAACATTTTTCATTTCTAAAGTATCGTAGTATTGACTTCCACCACTAAGGGTATATTCTCCAGTTCTAACAGATTTAGAAAATGATGCTTGACTAGTTAGGAAGTAAGGCTCTTTTGATTGAGACATAATTCCACTAAACCAGCTATTTGGTTTATAAGTTTTTTGCTCATCATTACCTCAAATTTGATCTTCTATTGATCTTCGATTTTCATCTACCAAATCCTTAGGACTATTTCAATTATATGTATCTATTTTCTTATCCCCCACCATATAACTTCCAGCTTTTTCATATTCATAAACATAGTTATAAGGTGTGTATTTACTTGTTGAATAACCATGAACCAAATTAGTAAGTCCTTGATCTGCTAAAATAATGTTGCTCCCATAAACATCAACAGTAGAAACAGGAACTAAATTTATATCAGAAATTGCAAACTTCATGTCAATATCTCTATCGATAAATCCAGGTTTTGATTCTAATAAATTTTGTCTTAGGAAAGAGTTGTTTCAAGAAAGTAAGTTACCTAACTCAGAGCCAACTTCCGCTTCTTCTGGTTTATATGTTTCATCATAAGTCAATGAATAAGGTCTTATTCAAATATAATCACCATCATATTTAGAATTCATAGCTCTATTTCAATCTTCTTTTATTTTTTGAGGGACTTTGTTTGAACCAACCACACCATGTCAACCCTGTTTTCCCCCTTTTTCAGACCCTTTTGATAGTGCCGTTAAGTCTTTTTCGTATTTTGATGGTATAAACATTAATAAGTTATCATATCCATAGTAAGGTCTAATTACACCAGTACCAGAAGAAATATCAGCAAAAGCCATAGCCATATCTGACAATTCTATAACATTTTTTGTTCCTTGTAATGTCATATCCTTTTCACCTAAATAATTATATGTATTTGCAAATGTAAACTTAGAAGTATCTAAACTTGAAGGATCCAAATAATTTTCAATACTTCATTCTTTCGTTTTGCTTGTAGAATTCTTTGAATTAATGATTGCTCAATCATTATCATCATAAACTCAAGCACTATTAGGTATATCAACACCATCACTTGACATAACAAATCTTTTAGCTTTGAAACTACCAATAGGTATTGAGTTTCCTTTTGACTTATTTAATACAAACTTTGCTTGGTCATTCATAGTTACTGGTATATTCAAAGTTCCAGTTCCTTTAGAATAAAGTTTGAAACCACCATCAGTCACTATATCTTCTGCGATTTCCTCCCCGTTTAATAGAAGGCTTAAATCTTTTATATTTTTGTCGCTTAAAAACATTTTTTTAGCATCTGATTTTAAGTTGTATGCCTTTTGATTGGATTGAATTCCAGTCAATAGCATATCTTTTGCTTCGGTCGTGAATTCTGTATTTGTATAGAAATCATCTTCTCCTGGTACATAATTAGAAAATGTTCAACCGAAAGTATATTGATTATATCTGTTTTCACTTTTGCTCAAGAAACTCTTCACATAACTAGGTGTTTGACTTAATATAGCAGCCATTATAGCTTCTTTTCATCCATCACTCTCTTCACTGCTTATTTCACCAGGGAAAATTGCACTTAATATTGGGGGCAACCCCTTAGAAAGAACAGCTGATAAATCATCAACTTTTGATATTCTATCTTGAGCGGTTTTGTTGCTATTATCATGTATCACATATTCCAATATTCTTTGAATATCTGCCATACTAATTGCTCTACCCAAAGTTTGAGGAATATTATTACCAAAAATATAACCTATCATTTTTAATAATGAATCACTTGATAATTTATCTAATGCTCAGTCAAATTGTTTAGTATCTTTATTATAGAAGAACTTTGGAATTATTGAATAATCGTTAATTCCTGTTACATCAGTTACCGATGTGCTCATATAATTAGTTTCTCCAAAGCTTCCAGTAACATTATTTAAGAATTGATCATAATAATCGACTCCATTTCAAGCTGATAAACTTGTTTTAGATAAAGGAGAGTTACCTATTGGTTCTAAATTTTCAATTTTGTTAGCATATTTAACATTTTTATAATATGAGGTAACAGCAGTATTAACCATTCCAGGAATAGACATTGATGATGTTATTAATAAAGAGGAAATTAAAATTGTAAATGTAGATATTAGAGTTGGTTTCATACCACTTATTGCCAACTCTATACTAAATTTAGTTGTAAATTTAGTATTTTTAGTCATTTTAAGTTTAAGATTATCAATTCATTGAATTCTCTTTACAGTCTCTTTTTTATTTATAATTTCTAAAACTGGTCTATTTATTAATAAAATTGCAGTTATATAAGAAACTATTATTGTAAATCCACCGAACAGCAACATTAAAGCTCCCAGTGATCAACCATTAAATCTAGCTTGATTGTATGCCCCGCCAGTATAAGAAAGGAAAAGTCTACAAAATGATTCTTGAGCATATCCTCCAATAAACCAAGATAAAGGAACTACAAACAATAACAATATTAGCCCGTATGAAATATATGAAAAAGCTATTTGACTATTTTTAGTACCCAAAGCCTTCATAATACCTATTTCTCCAGCATTAAATTGAATAGTTTTTTTAATAGCTATTAACATTGTTGTTAAACAAATTGCCAAAATAACTATACAAACCACATATGAAACAGAAGAAAAAGTTTTTAAAACCATTGGAGTTAGTTCTCAATTCATAGATAAAGCACTACCCTTATAACTTGTAAAATCTTTATTTACTTGAGAAATATTTCCATTACCATTAAGTGTAATATTTTTTAAATCCTCTTTTATATTATCTGTTTTATCAAAATTTAATGAGTTAAAAAGGCTTATATTTTTTTCAACAGCATTTTTGTCATTAACAGTTAAAAACCTGTAAACATTTGTTGTTGTTACCTTCGCCTCATTTGTTGTAAGTATTTTTTCAACAATATTTCTATTAACATAAACAATTGCACCCTTTTTGTTATTGGGGAAAGGAACTGTTAAATCAGCTATTGGAAAGTTTGTATAAGGGTCCGCCGCAAAACCAGATACAGTTAAATTCGCATCACCTATTTTTATGTTTGAGCCTATTTTTATACCGTTTGCCTTTGCATATTGAGGGTTTAGTAATACTTCATTTCTTGTTCTAGGCTTATTACCTTCATAAACAGTCATGTTTCCTTCTGTTCATTCGTCCATAAGTATCATTCTGTAATGTTTTTCTGAAGAGTTATCTGAGTAAATAGATTCAATTCTTGAATAAACATTTACACTTGAAGCAATTCCAAGTAATTTTTGTCTTATAAAGTATGTAGATGCTATATCTGCATTTTCTCAATTATATTGATCTTTTTTAATAAATCCCTTTTTATCTTTTAGTTCATTTTCTAAAAATCTTCCTGTATCAATTATCTTTAATCCATCTGCAGGAACTATTTTTCCATTAGATTCAAAATGAGCTAATTGACCATTTGCGCCAGTTTCATAAAAGCTTTTATCTTTTTCGGGAGACGCACCAAATAATCATTTATAAAGAGTTTTTGCATTCTTGTTATCTGGGTTTGATTCATTTAGTTGGCTCTTAATTTCGAAATTAGTTTTTACAGCTTCTTGTCCTTGTTCAAAACTTTCTGCAATTGCATTTTCCATATGATATTGAACATAATCATGAATCATTTTATTTATTTGTATAACTATTGAAAGAAAAGCCAAATCCATATAGGTATTTAACTCTCTATCAAAGTCAGACAATCCATCATAATTAAAGTTATCTACTTTAATATTTTTTTCCGAAATTTGATTATTTTTAACCATTATTCCAAACATAGAATTTTGACCAGATATATCTTTAATACTTTCAACAAAACTCTTTTTTAATTCTGATATTGTGTATAGAGAAAATTCAGAAATTTGTTTTGCCAAATAAGATTGAGATTCATCAGTATAAATTTTTAAGGGGGGTAGATTTCTTTCAAAACCTTCACTATCTTCTTCTAAAAATTGACTTCAATAGTTAGTTTTATTTTTATTAGATCCTTTAGAATCCATTCCATAAGCATTAAAATATCTAGCTTCCTCACCAGAACCAATTTCGATTTTATAATCAAATCAAGACTTGTTGTAATCTTCTTTATTTATAAGTTTTGTAAATTCATTTTTGAAATCTTCAGACTCAAAAACGTTTGTTATAAATGTTTTATTTTCTGGATCAGAGGCACTTGAAACATTTACATTATAAGTTAATGTTCCGTCACTACTTTCAATATATTCGTTAGATATAAAATCCATTATAGGTACCATTGTTTTGGAATTTAGTGCATTTGATGTTTCTAAAGATTTTTCATCATAAAAGTCAAACTTATCTACTTTTTCCATAGTTCTATTGTATTCACTGGTCATTCTGTCATTTATTGAATTTGTAACACTCAAAATAAGTGATGCAAAAAAACCTAAAATAACTATTAATGTAAATTGCGTTTTATATCTAAATACACCTTTAATTCCTTGTTTTATCAACAAGAAAAAATTACTTTTTTTCATTTTTTTCCTTCTCTTTTCTAATTATTTATTTATTTTAAAAATTAAAAAAGTTCAGGAGGTGTATTTCCTTTTTTGATTGTTTTAAGTTCTTCAGACTCGATATTGCTAATCAATATAATTTTATCTTTTCAAGTTTTTTCAATAGACTCTATTTTTAGGTTGGCTTGAGCCATTTTTTGCATTAATTTTTTAATTATAAAGCTTAAGACGATTGATTTTTTATAAATTTTTTCAATAAAGACTCTATTTGAAGTGAATACAATTTTCATTATTGAATAAATAAATAGACAAGAAACTATGTAACCAACTGCATATAGAAACAATATATTTATTAATAACATTAAGCAAAAAAACGCTATGTTAAAATAATCAAAATTTAAGTATTTGTATAATTGATTTTTATTTCATCATTCAATTTCTCCAGCCAATTTATCTGTATAAGATAGTGAACTGTATGTTGAAATTATAGAAATGGTAAACAAAGCTAAAATTGTAAACATTGTAATATAAAATCTAAAATTTCTATTTAACGAGTTAATATTTTCTAAGTTACCTTTTGACAATTCAAAATTATAATCTTCTGCATGCTTTAAAAATTTTGAAGAGAATGCAGTTACGAAATAAAATGATATTAATATTAGTATTACATTTATGAATAATGAAATAGATACAACAACAGTTTTATTTTCAAATAAGTTTTGAATTGGAAATGACAAAAAAATTATTGTAAAAAATATTATTAAATTTTTATTTTCCCTAATTTTTTTCATACTTTTTTTATCTTTCTCACTTAAAAATAATTATAATTTAAAAAAAAAAAAAAAAGCACAAAATTTAAATTTAAAATGCGTTTATTTGTGCCTTCATTTTATTTAAAGTTATTTTATACAGTATGTCTGTATTTTTTATTACTCACTCCACGGGATATAAAAGCAAAAACGATATAAATAAAGTAACTGCAAAATCTATTGTTGAAATTAATAGAAAATTAAATTCATTAGATGTAGTTATTCCTATAGTAAATAATTTTATTAAATCAATTAAAGATCAGTGTATAAAATAAATTGGAATAGACAGTCTACCAAGAAATAGTAAAAATTTATTATCCTTTATATTAAGTTTATTAAAAAGATAAAAAATTGAAATAGCACTAAAAACTGAACTAAAATTGCTATTGCCGAAAAATGTGTTTTTACCTGGACCAACCAATATAATTATTAATGTGTTTATAATCATGATACTACTCAATCAAACCCAAGCAAGTAAATTAAGTAAGTCAAAATTTTTAAATTTTAAACTATTAGAATGTAACTTCAATCAGCCACCAAACATATAAACCATGGTTAAGTAAAAAATATTAGATAATGAGAAATTTTTATAATATTGTAAATAAACAACTAAAAACATAAATATAAGATACAAAACAAATATGTATGATAAAGAAATTCACTTATTTGTTCTTTTCAAAAACCTATTAATACCAAAAGAAATTAAGTATACAAACAATAATGCTCATATGTATCACATATTTATTGTTCCATGATGTATTAGTCAACCGTTTTTGCCATATCTACTTTCAAAACCATCAACAACCGCTATAAAAGCGTATTCCAACAATAAGTTTAAAGCAATGACAATAAAAAGATAATAAAATATTGTTATTATAAGTCTTGAAATGTTGGGGGATTTTTTATCCACCATCATATAACCAGATATAAGACCAAAAACAAGGACACCACTACCTATTATTGGAGAAAAAACAGAAAAAACATAAGAAGAGTCAATTCTTGTGTGATATAAAACAACAGTTATACACATTATAAACCTTAGCAATTCAATATTTGTTTTTCTCATAAGTGTCCTTAATTGGGATTAGTACCCCTAATGTATTTTTTAAACTATTTTTCCTTGAGCGAAGGTATTATTACCCCCACCTTTCACTTCATGTTTTCCATTATTTTTAAATATATCAATAGCTTTGTTTTCATTTGAAATATTTTCACTGACAGAAACTATAAATACTTTATCTTTTGTATTTGCAAATTTGATTACTAAATTTTCAAATTTATTTTGTAATTTATCTGAAAGAGCTTTTAAACCTTTCATTTCAAGATCATTTATTTCAACATCTATTAAATTAATACCATTTGATTCTACCGGCTCTAATTGTGAGTATTTGGCCAAACTTTCCTCTATCAATATATCTTCAACTTCTTTTTGATAAAGTTTAAATGAATTTTTTAAGTCATTTACTTTTTCTTTTATGCTAATTAGATTATCTTTTGTTACTTCCATAGAAATAATTGAATTGATTTCATTTTCAATGAAGTCATTCTTAACTCTGGTTTTAAAGTTATTGAATTTATCTATAATTGAAGATATTTCTGTTTTCTGTTTTCTAAATTGCTCATTTAAATAATTTGCAACTTCCTTATGACTTGTAACGGCATGATACCTAAATACACCACTACCTTTTGATTCAACACTTGTTATTAATAGATCTTCTATGTCCCTTGTATTTTCAACATGCGTTCCACCACAAAGTTCACATGAAAAAGTTCCAAATTTAATAACTCTTACTGTTCCACCATATTTCTCAGTAAATAAAGCTAAAGCATTGTGTTTTTCAATGGCCTCATCAAGCGAACAGTAAATCACTTCTCTTGGTATTGATTTTCTTATTTCTCTTGCTATTGCATTATGAATTTTATCCAACTCTTCTTGGCTTGGTAATCTGTTGTAAGAAATATCAATTCTTAAACCATTTTCATCATTATAACTACCACTTTGTAGAGCATCTTTTCCAAGCACTTCTTGAATTCCAGCTTGTAAAATATGAGTACCTGAATGATTTTTCATTGTGTAGAAACGTTTTTCACCATTAATCTCTGCATTTACTGTATCTAATACATTTAAAGTTCCATTCACTTGTACCTTGTGAATGTGTTGCCCATTTGGTCCTGTTTGTACATCTATAACCAAATGGCGATTTTCGTTTTTATCAACCAAATAACCATTGTCCGATGCTTGACCTCCCTTTTCTGCATAAAAAGGAGTTTTTTCTAAAGTTACAAACACAACTTTATCACTAGCTGATTTCAATTCTATTTCATCTTCAAATATGAAGTTAACTTTTGTTTGAATTTCTTCAACATCGTAACCAACAAATTCACTTTCAACTTTTAATCCAGTCAATATGGCCGATTGTTTATTTCATGCCTTATCATCTTTTCTTGAGTTTCTTGCGATTTCTTTTGTTTGTTCTAATAAAGTTTCATAACCTTCTAAATCAACTTCTACATTTGATTCATTTGCAATTTCAACAGTTAATTCAATAGGAAAACCAAATGATTCAAATAATAACAATGCATTTTTAGCAGTTATTTTATTTTCTGTTTTGATCATATTTTCTAAGTTTTCAAAACCTTTTGAAAGAGTTTTTAAGAATCTCAATTCTTCTTGTTTAATTATTTCTTTTACAGAATCTGCTTTTTCTATTAAATATGGATAAAAATTTTTCATAGCCTCTATAACTTTATCAACAAGTTTGTATAAGAAAGCTTCTTGAATTCCTAGTTTTCTTCCATAAACAGAGCTTCTTCTAATTAATCTTCTAATTATATATCCTCTATCTTTATTGCCAGGAAAAACCCCATCACTTATCGCAAAAACAACCGCTCTAACGTGATCTGCAATAACTTTAAATCCAGTATTAATTTTAGTTTGTTCTTTATCTTCGTTGTAATAATTTTCAATTGAATATTTGAAATCGGAATTACATAGTTTTTCAACTTCTTTAATTGTTGGAAAAAATATATCTGTTTCAAAGTTTGTTGGAGCATCTTGAAAAATTGATACAAGCCTTTCAAATCCGGCACCTGTATCTATATTTTTCCTTGGAAGTTCTGCATAATTATTGTTTCCATCATTATTGAATTGTGAAAATACTATGTTTCAAATTTCAATATATCTGTCGTTCTCAATATCATCTTCCAATAATTTTGGTCCGATGTTTTCTGGATCTCATTTAATTCCACGATCAAAAAAGATTTCTGTATTTGGTCCGCAAGGTCCTTGACCAACATCTCAGAAATTTGTATCTCTTGTTCCTTTAAAAATATGGTCTTCTTTTATACCAATTATCTTTGTTCAAACATCATAAGCTTCTTGATCTTCATTAAATACAGTTATGTATAATAGTTCTGGATCAATATCAAATCACTCTTTTGAAGTCAATAACTCTCAAGCAAATTCTATTGCTTCTTTTTTAAAGTAATCACCTATCGAAAAGTTACCTAGCATTTCAAACATTGTTTGGTGTCTTGCAGTAACACCCACATTTTCAATATCGTTTGTTCTAATTGATTTTTGTGAGTTAGTTAATCTTGGTGAAGGAGGATTCATTCTACCATCGAAGTATGGTTTTAAAGTTGCAACTCCAGAATTTATTCACAATAAACTTGGATCATCAACGGGAACTAAACTAGCTGGTTCCAAAAAATAGTGATTTTTTGATTTAAAAAATTCTAATCACATTTGTCTAATTTCATTTGCAGAAAGTTTTTTCATTTATATTTTCTCCTTACAGATAACAAAATAATTTTAGCATATAAGCGTTTATTTATTTTATAAAACACCCTTTATGAACTGCCATTGTTATTCCGCTAAATTCAACTTCATTGTAATTTTCGTTATTATAAAATTTTATATTTCAAGATTTACTATCATTTAATTTTGAATAGTGTTCATTATAATTCATTGGTTCTAAACAAACTATGCATAATCTGTGAATATCATGTTTATCCTCTTCTTTTCCACATTCACAAAGAAGTGCGTTGCTTCAGGCGTTTGTCGCTATTTCATCTAATAAAATTTTTTGCATATTAATTTCCTCTAATAATTATTTTAAAACAAAAAACATCTCATATCTAGGAGATTTTTATAACTAAATTAAATACTTTAAATACTAATTTAAAAACATATATAATTATATGTAAAGGAGTGAATTATATGCAATTACAACACTTATCTAAAAAAAGGCTTATTTTAATAGATTTAGATGGGACAACTTTAATGTCTAATGGTGAGGAAATTCACCAATTAACAAAAGATGCTTTAATTAAAGCCAAAGATCAAGGACACGAAGTTTGCATAATAACTGGTCGTCCACACAGAGCAAGTATTCGTTTTTACAACGAACTTGGTTTAAAAACTTTATTAACAAACTTTGATGGTGCTCATATACATGACCCAATAACTAAAAAATTCAAAAGAATAGTATTTCCAATAAGTGAGGAAATCGTTACAGAAATAATGAACCACCCAAAAATAAAAAGTTCTATCTCAAACATTCTTGTAGAATCATACAATAAAGCAATGGTAAG
This sequence comes from Spiroplasma monobiae MQ-1, assembly GCF_002865545.1. Lineage (NCBI taxonomy): Bacteria > Bacillati > Mycoplasmatota > Mollicutes > Entomoplasmatales > Spiroplasmataceae > Spiroplasma > Spiroplasma monobiae. Next base: position 826,734 of record NZ_CP025543.1, read on the forward strand.
AGAAAGAGATGAATTTGTTGAAAACTTTTTCCACTTGGATGACGTGGCTGATGATGAATATAAAGTTATTGATCCTTATGAACATTGAGAGGGAGCTGCAACAAATGTTGTTCTTTTTATAGATACAGAAGATAACAAAGATGAAGTTTTAAGAGTTTTAGAAAAATTTAAAAACACCATAAAAATACAATCAGGAAATGTTTATGGTAATTTAAGTAAAAATTCAAAATTAATGGTTACATTAACAAATAAAATTGTTAACAAGGGTTTTGTTACTGACATTTTAGCTCAATATTACAATAAAGATATAAGAGACGTAATAGCATTTGGAGATCAAATGAATGACTATGAAATGATTCAAAAAGTCGGTTATGGAGTTGCTATGAAAAATGGAAATGACGAACTTAAAAATATAGCAGATGGTATTACAAACCTAACAAATAATGAAGGTGGAGTAGGAGAATACTTGGACAAACTTCTAAATGGTTTAGAAGTTTAAAAAAACTGGCAAAGCCAGTTTTTTATTTTGTTAATTCCTCTAGTTGATTTACAAGATTTTCAATTTCTAAAATCAAAGGCATGTAGGTTTCTTCTTTGGTGAAATTTATCCCAACTTCTTTTAGTATTTCTAAAGGTTCTTTTGAACCTCCACTTTTTAAAAAGTTTAATACATTATGCTTATTTCCTTTTTTGAAATCATTGTAAAGTTTGTAACTTGCAACTAAATCTATTGCATATTTATAAACATAGAATGGAGATTGAAAAAAATGTGAAATGTATGGTCATGAGTAATTATCTTCTTCACTATCTTCAAACTCATCATAACCAAATTCATTTTGCTTTTTAACGAACAATTCCTTTAAAATTTCTGTTGTAATTGGTTTGTCTTCTTCAATTAACTTATGTGCACTGTATTCAAAATCTGCAAATTGTATTTGTCTATAGAATGTTGATATTAAGTCGAATAGTCTTTGTTGTAATAAATATTTTTTTTCTTCAACATCGTTTGTATTTGAATATAAATAATCAAACAATAAGTGTTCATTAAATGTAGAAGCAACTTCAGCTAAAATGATTGGATAATTATTTAATGGATAAGTCTGTTCTTCATCTGAAAAAAGAGTATGTACAGAATGACCAATTTCATGTGCTAATGTACTTACCGAACCCAGTTTGTTGTCTCAATTCATCAAAATTATTGGTTCAACTCCATTTCCACCAGAAGAATATGCTCCATCAGATTTGTTGTTATCTTCATAGTAATCTATTAAATTATCCTTAAAAGCAATATCTACTTTTTCTAAGTATTGTTCTCCCAAAACTTTTAAGGAATTTTTTACTATATTTATACCTTCTTCAACTGAAAATTTTTTACTATAATTTTTTGTAATTTTTAATAGTCTATCTGTAGAATAGAATTTATCTAATTTGCAAATCTTTTTTATAAGTCTGTTGTACTTTTTGAATGGTTCTATATTATTCTTACCAAACTCAATGAATTTAATATAAATTTCTAAATCTACTTGATCTTCGAATAGATTCATTTCTAGTATTGACTTATAGTTTCTAACTAATTTATTTTCATATTGTTCTTGAATTATTGCTTCATATATTTTTGCAAAACTGTGTTTTCTTGATATAAAATTTTTAAAATATAGACTTTGAGCTTCTCTTCTTTTTAATTGGTCTTCTGCAGGTTTTGAATCTTCCATTATCTCTTTATACAAGGAAGATGTTAATTCTCTTTCTTCACAATTTCATATAATTTTTTCAGATTTTCTATCAGCATATGCAAGGGAATCATATAAATTGCCCACTGCATTTCTACTTCTTTCAAGTTTGCTCATTAATTCTTCTTCATTTTTAGATAATATAAAATTTGATGATTTAAAAAAAGTCCTAAAGTAATACTTATAACTTGTTTTTCCGGTTTCTTCTAATCATTTTAAAATACTTTCTTCACCCACTTCTTTTAGTTCATTTGAAATAAAAGAAGTCTTGACTTTAATCTTTTGATAAAAGTTATCTAACATAGAGCTAATTTCTTGATTTTCATTATTTGTTTGGTCTATGTCTATTAAGTGAGCATATTGATTTAGCTTTGTTAAAATAAAATCCTTTTTCTTATCTAATTCTAAGTAATTAATAAAGCTCTCCTTTTGATTTAATTTTCCTTTCATGTTTTCAATTTCTTTACAAATACTTTTTGCTTTAAGTAAATCTTCTTTCCATTCGCCAAAGTTTTTGTATAGATGAGAAAAATCTCATTTGTATTTTTTTTCTGCTTGTTTTCTTTTCATAAAAATATTATATAAAATAAAAAATCTCTTAACGAGATTTTTAGATTTTATTTATTTAATAATTCAAACATAGTTCTTAGCATTGGTGCTCTACCACGCTTGTCAGTATCTGCTGTTGCAGCTATGTCTAAATGAATATATTCCTTGTCTTCAGCAAATGAATTTAAGAATGCTGCTGCAGTTGAAGATCCAGCAGATCTTCCTGGTTCTGAGTTTGCTAAGTCAGCAACTTTTGAACACTGCATTGCTTTTAAATGTTCATCAATCATCGGTAATCTTCAAACAGGTTCTTGAGCTTTTTTAGCAGCCTCTTCAAATTCTGTATAGAAATCGTCACTTGGTGAGAAAGTTCCTGTGAATCAGCTACCCAAAGCAACCCCTATAGCTCCTGTTAAAGTGGCAACAGTAATTGCTTTATCAGCTTTGGCAACTCTAGTTGCAAAAGTAAGACCATCAGCCAATACCAATCTTCCTTCAGCATCCGTATTTGTTATTTCTACAGTTTTACCATTCATTGATTTAATAACTGATTCTGTAAGAGTGGCATGTCCACCGATTCTGTTATCTGTTAATAAAGCAATTGATATAACATTAACTTTTGCTTTTGCTTTTGCTAATGCAAAAACTGTTGAAGAAACTATTGCAGCTCCAGACATATCAAACTTCATGTTTTCAATAAAGTTTGATGGTTTTAAATTATATCCACCTGTATCAAAAGTTATCCCTTTACCTACTAAAGCTGTTTTCTTTTTAGAAGTATCTGTAGTGTACTCTACAGTAACAACTCTAGGTTCAACATGGCTTCCTGCGTTTACAGAAAGTAATAAGCCCATACCCATATCTTCAATTTGTTTTTTGTCATATACAGTAACTTTTACATTAGGTACATCTTTAGCTTTTTCAACTATTCTATTTGCAATTTCAACTGATGTACCAATGTTTGGTGGTAGATCTTGTAGATCTCTTGCAAAGTTCATATATTCAACTTTGATCATTGATGCTTCAAACAATGGTGTGTATTCTTCATCAAACATAAAGTTAATTGATTTTGGTGTTGAAGAACTTTCTTTGTAATCAAGTTCTTTGTGTGAAGCAAAAACTACTGATTCAATAATTTTTTGGAAAGCTTCTTCAGGTTCAAGGAAAGCATTTACAAATGAATCAACATCAATATTTAATTCATATTTGTTTGATTTAACAATTTTTTCTAAATTTTTTCCTAAATCATTTAAACATTTTTTGTCTCCAATGTAATAGTAAAGAATTTTATCTTCACTTATTAAAGTTGTAGCGCCATCTTCTTTTATAACTAAGTCGTTAACTGTGTTTTTTGAGTCAACGGCTTTTAAAGTTAATAGAAATTTTGGTCCGTTATTAGTTATCATTTTGTTTTCTCCTTTAAATACAAGAATATAATATCACTTTTTTTCATTAGTTTATAACAAAGGTCATTTTGCAGATTTTATTTCTGCACTTTCCATAAATAATTAGCTTTAAATCTTTTGCATTTTTATCGTATGTCATAAATGTTCTAACCATACCATGACCACTTGGACATCTAAGTCTTCTGTTTGCTAATTTAGAATTTAAAGAAAAGAATTTAGATTTCATTGTGTAAATATAATAAGTTTCTTTTTTAAGTCTGTTATTTTGATCTTCAATTTCATCTAAAACAACAAAACTAATTTCTTTTATATCTTTAATTTTTTTTCTCATTTTAGAGTATAAACTGTCTTTTCCTCTTAAAAACCCATTTATGTGTTGCTTAAATCTTTCAAATACATTTGTAGATTCTCCAATATAACAAAACTTTAACTTTCCATTAGAAATTGAATACAACAAATATGTTCCAGCAACCCTGTCTTTTATTTGTCTTATATCTTCTAAATTTAAAACTGTTCTTGTTTTTAAAAATTTTGAAATTCTATGCATTAAATAATCCTCGGAGAAAGATTTTACCCTAGGATCTCTTGAGTTTTTAATTTTGTTAACTAATTTGAATTGATTACTTAATTCCATTTTTTTGTACCTTTATAACTAGATTATAAATTAAAAAAATTCCCAAAGGGAATTCTTATTTTTATATTGTTTAATTATTCAACGATTGAAACAACTGTTCCGGCACCAATAGTTCTTCCACCTTCACGGATTGAGAATTTTGTTCCTTGTTCAACAGCGATTGGTTTGATTAATTCAACAACTAATTCTACGTTATCTCCAGGCATAACCATGTCTGTTCCACTTGGTAAGTGAACTTCTCCAGTAACGTCTGTAGTTCTAAAGTAAAATTGTGGACGGTATTTGTTGAAGAATGGTTTGTGTCTTCCACCTTCTTCTTGTGTTAAAGCATAAACTGATGCATTTAATTTTGTATGAGGTTTGATTGTTCCTGGTTTTGCAAGAACTTGTCCACGTTCGATGTCGCTTCTGTCAACCCCTCTTAATAATGCTCCTACATTATCTCCAGCTTCAGCAAAGTCTAATAATTTTCTAAACATTTCTAATGCTGTAACAACGATTTTTTTACTTTCTTCAACTAATCCAACGATTTCAACTTCGTCGTTAACTCTAACAACTCCACGTTCAACTCTACCAGTTGCAACTGTTCCACGTCCTGTAATTGTAAATACATCTTCTACAGGCATTAGGAAAGTTTTATCTGTATCACGAGTTGGAGTTGGGATGTATTCGTCAACTGCTTTCATTAATTCTTCAACTTGAGCTACTCATTTAGCATCTCCATTTAAAGCTCCTAAAGCAGATCCACGAACAACTGGTGCTCCGTCTCCGTCAAAGTCATAAGCTGATAATAAGTCTCTAACTTCCATTTCAACTAAGTCGATTAATTCTTCGTCATCAACCATGTCACATTTATTTAAGAAAACAACGATTGAAGGTACTCCAACTTGTCTTGATAATAAGATGTGTTCTCTTGTTTGTGGCATTGGCCCGTCAGTTGCAGCAACAACTAGGATTCCACCATCCATTTGTGCAGCTCCTGTGATCATGTTTTTAACATAATCGGCATGTCCAGGACAGTCTACGTGTGCGTAGTGTCTGTTTTCTGTTTTATATTCAACGTGAGAAGTATTAATTGTAATACCTCTTTCTCTTTCTTCTGGTGCATTATCAATATTTGCGTAATCTTTGAATTCTGCTCCACCTTTTTCTGCTAATACTTTTGTAATTGCAGCTGTTAAAGTAGTTTTACCGTGGTCAACGTGTCCGATTGTTCCAATGTTAACGTGAGGTAAACTACGGTCAAATGCTTCTTTTGCCATGTTTTTTGTTTCCTTCCATTTGGTTCTTATTTATTTTTATTGCGACCAAGTGTCCTAATAATTATAAATAGATTTTCTTTAAAGTACAATACTTTTTTAATTTGATAAGCAGGTATTATTTACCTTGTTTTTTGATAATTTCTTCAGCAATGTTTTTTGGTGCTTCATTATAGTGACTGAAAATCATTGTATAGTTTCCACGTCCTTGTGTAAATGAACGCAACTCTGTTGCATAACCAAACATTTCTGATAAAGGAACCTTAGACTTAATAGTTTGTGCATTCCCTCTTTGTTCTGATCCTTCGATTAGACCACGTTTTGATGAAATGTTACCCATTACATCCCCATAGTATTCATCAGGCACAGTTACTTCAACTGACATAATAGGCTCTAAAAGAACTGGATTAACTTTTTTAGCAGCTTCTTTTAATGCCATTGATGCAGCAATTTTATATGCCATCTCGTTTGAGTCGACATCGTGGTATGATCCATCAACGATTGTTGCTTTAACGTCTATCATTGGGAATCCAGCGATAACACCGTTTTGTAATGAGTTTTCAAGTCCAACTCTAGCAGCATTGATGTATTCTTTTGAGATTTTACCCCCAACAATTTTATCAACTCATTCAAACCCTTTGTCGTGGTTTGGTTCGAATTCAATCACAACGTGACCATATTGTCCACGTCCTCCTGATTGTTTAACATATTTACCTTCAACTTTTGCTGATCCTTTAATTGTTTCACGGTATGAAACTTGAGGAGCTCCAACGTTTGTTTCAACTTTGAATTCTCTTTTTAGACGGTCAACAATGATGTCCAAGTGTAATTCACCCATTCCGGCGATAATTGTTTGTCCAGTTTCTTCATCTGTATAAGTTCTGAAAGTTGGATCTTCTTCTGATAATTTGTTCAATGATAACCCTAGTTTTTCTTGGTCAGCTTTAGTTTTTGGTTCTAACGCTAAGTGAATAACTGGTTCTGGGAATACCATTGATTCTAAGATAATTTCGTTTTTTTCATCTGTAAGAGTATCTCCAGTTGTTGTATCTTTTAAACCAACAGCTGCTGCGATATCTCCAGCATAAACTTCTTCGATTTCTTCACGGTTGTTGGCGTGCATTTTTAATAAACGTCCAACACGTTCTTTTTTATCTTTAGTTGCATTTAATACGTAACTTCCTTTTGTTAATACCCCTGAGTAAACTCTAAAGAATGTTAATTTACCAACGAATGGGTCAGTCATAATTTTAAATGCTAATGCGGCAAATGGTGCTTCATCTGCGGCAGGTCTTTCAGCTTCTTCTCCATTTGGTAATACCCCTTTAATAGCAGGTACATCTAATGGTGAAGGTAAGTAAGCAACAACTGCGTCTAATAATAATTTAACACCTTTGTTTTTGAATGCTGATCCAGCTAATACTGGGAAGAATTCTGCTGAAATAACACCTTTACGAATTGCTGATTTTAATTCTGGGATTGTGATTTCTCCACCATCTAAGAATTTCATCATTAATTCTTCATCGTATTCAACAGCCATTTCAACTAATTGAGCTCTTAACTCTTCAGCTTTATCTTTTAAATCAGCTGGGATTTCGATTTCTTTTGCAATTTCATCTGCAGCTCCATCAAATCCTCATGCTTTCATTTCAACTAAATCAATGATTCCGCTGAATTGATCTTCTGCTCCAATTGGTAATTGAATAGGTGCGGCTTTTGCTCCCAATCTATCTCCGATTGTTTTTACTGAGTATAAAAAGTCAGCTCCTGTTTTATCCATTTTGTTAACAAAAACAACTCTTGGTACTCTATATGTTGTTGCTTGTCTTCAAACAGTTTCAGTTTGAGGTTCAACCCCACTTTGACCGTCTAATACAGCAACCGCTCCATCAAGAACTCTTAATGATCTTTCAACTTCAACTGTGAAGTCAACGTGACCAGGAGTATCAATGATGTTAAATCTGTGGTCTGCTCAGAATGCTGTTGTTGCAGCAGAAGTAATAGTAATACCACGTTCTTGTTCTTGAGCCATTCAGTCCATTTGTGATTCACCTTCGTGAGTTTCACCAATTTTGTGAATTTTACCTGTATGGAATAAGATACGTTCTGTTGTAGTAGTTTTACCAGCATCAATGTGAGCCATAATACCAAAGTTACGAGTCATATCTAAACTATATTCTCTAGGCATATTCTTTTCTCCTTAATTTTCTATTATCAACGATAATGTGCGAATGCTTTATTAGCTTCAGCCATTTTGTGAGTATCCTCACGTTTTTTAACTGATCCACCAACTCCGTTAGATGCATCAATAATTTCGTTTGCTAATCTATCAACCATTTCTTTTTCGTTTCTTAATCTTGAATAATTGATTAATCATCTTAAAGCTAGAGTTACTTTTCTGTCTGTTGAAACTTCAACAGGAACTTGATAGTTTGCTCCCCCAATACGACGAACTTTTAATTCTAAATGAGGTTTAATGTTTTCAATAGCTTTATCAAAAACTTCAATTGGAGTAGTTCCAGTTTTTTCTTGAATTTTTTCGAAAGCTTTGTATAAGATGTGTTGAGCTGTTCCTCTTTTACCGTCTAACATAATTTTGTTAACTGCTCTTGTAACTAATTTTGAGTTATAAATTGGATCTGGTAACACGTCTCTTTTTTCTGCTTGATGTTTACGCATGGTAATTTGCTCCTTTCATATTTAAATTGATAAAATGTGAATTACACTCTACTATTTTTTATCTTTAGGTCTCTTTGTTCCATATAATGAACGAGATTGCATTCTTCCGTTAACTCCAGTTGTATCTAAAGTACCACGAATTATATGATAACGAACCCCAGGTAAGTCTTTTACCCTTCCCCCACGGATTAACACAACACTGTGTTCTTGTAAGTTGTGTCCTTCCCCTGGAATATAAGCTGTTACCTCCATACCGTTAGTCAATCTAACCCTTGCATACTTACGTAAAGCTGAGTTAGGTTTTTTAGGAGTCATAGTTGCAACCCTTGTACATACACCTCTTTTTTGTGGTGCTGAAACTCTAGTTACTTTTTTTAATAAAGTGTTAACTCCTCTATTTAAAGCAGGAGCTTTAGTTTTTCATGTTTTTGCTTTTCTTGGTTTTCTAACTAATTGATTAATTGTTGCCATTTTAAGGTTCCTCCTTTCCACAATACCGAGTGTATTGTAATCACACAAAATATATTATATATGAAAAAATGAGTTAAATTATAAAATTCAACTCATTTTAATTAATTTTTTAGTGGTACAAAGTTATATTTGGCATTATATTATCAAAAGCTTGCTGGTTCATCATACCTTCTTGAAGCGGATAAATCAGTATTAATTCTAATAAATATACCATTAAATAGTATGTATTCATGTATTCCATAAAAATTTCTATTCTTTGGTTTGAAAAACTATCTTCAGCAATTTTTGAAAGCCTATTATAAGTATTGTTGTAATTTTGATTAAATTCTAGTATGTTTTCCATTAATTTTGCAAAAGCCGCTTGAGCATCTTGTTGTGAAACTGTTTTTAAGAAATTATTTAGAGGTTTAAAAATTTCATTTGTGTCTTGATCAAGTTTTAAGTCTTTATATTTTTCTAATAATTCATTTGTTTTTACACCAAAAGCTTGAACCGCAGTTGCCACAATAATATCTATTCCTCTTGAATCATTTATTATTTCTTTTTCAATGTTTTCTTTTTCTAAGTTAACATCAATTGAAATTAATATAATTATTGAGTTTTGAAGAATTGACATTAGATGATTTAAAATGATAATTCTGTCTGAATTTTCATCCAACGGCACTCAATCACCAAAAGTTTTGTCGAACTCTTGTCCTAGTTTTTCAACATCTTCTCTTGTTAAAAGTTGATTATTTTCAGCCAAAAAATTCTCTATATTAGAAGGAACTTTAAACTCTTTTGAAACGTTAACTTTTAGATTTTCATATACTGTATTTACTCTTTTTATAATTATTTTTTCATAATTTATTGGTCTTATTGCTTTCATATAATGCTCTTTTCTATTTTTTTTATATATAAGATAATAATACTACATTTGATATTATTATAAATAATAAGGGGGATAAAAAAATGGTATGAGGAGAATCAAACTCAAGAGACTTTCTTGATTGAGCTGATTTTTGTAGAAATAACGCATTGAAAGAAAGGGGGATAAACTCTACTGCCGGGCCCAATTTTGCTTCTGACAAAAGTTCAGCACAATACAATAACGTAAAAAATACAATAATAAATACAATTCAAAATTATAAAAGTATAAGTGTACAACAACTTTATAATGTATTGCCAACAAATATAGTTTCAAACCCCACTTCTAAAAATGTTATTTTACAATTGTATTTTGAAGATAATTTGAAAATACAAGGACAAGCAAAAAATAATAATTCAAGAGAGTCTAATTTTGTTTTGGTTTTTGTTAAAAAACTTCAACCAAAACAACCCGCGCCCACTAAACCAAGTTCACCCCAACAAAGAGGACAATCAAATATTGAAGAATTAATTGATAATAATTGACAAGCAACAGGAAGAAAACTAAACTTCGATAAAATGGAGCGAGAAGATAGAAGTAATCTTAACATAAGTTTAAAGAGAGTTAATCCAACACAAATTAATAGACCTGCTGAAAAACCCAATATAGATGTAAGGCAAGCTATTAGAGAGAAGCCAATTGAAACACCAATACCAAGAGCAGAACCAAAAAGAGAAATACCTCCACAAATTCAATCTAATGTTACATATATTCAAATTCCAAAGCCAAAACCAGAGGTTTTAAAAGAGGAGGTAAATGCTCCTGTAAAAATGAATTTAGAATTTAGACCAACACCTAACTTAAAAGAGATTGTAATTGAAGATAGAGTCTTTTATGGTCTTAGTGCTTATGATCTTTATTATATTGAAGCATTTCTAATTGATGCATCAATAAAAGACAAATCTGCTCAAAGCACAATCAAAATAACAAGAGATATAGTCAGGGTTAGAGGAGATATAAAATACGCGGAAGAGAAAAGTGATTCTAGCGCAATTAAAACAATATTTTGCTTCTTGGGTTGTCTTACAATCATTGGAATACCATTTGTTATTTCAGCAAACGCAAATAAAGTGAGAAAAAAGGCAAACAAAATATACAGGGGTCAATTAAAGGTGAGAGGTTATGAATCATTAAAAGAAGAATTGAAAAATCTACACCCAAAAATAATTGAGTTTTAAAAAAGAACCTTTCGGTTCTTTTTTTACATTTCTTGTTTTTTGTAACTACTTTTTAGAATTTTTGCTTCACTAATAATGTTTTTTAGTTCATTCTTTTTAATTTTAATTTCTAAATTAGTTTGTTTAATTGTTTCTTTACATTTTTCAATTTCTGTTTCTTTAGCATCTCTTTGAATTTTGAATTCTGCTAACTTTTCTTTTAGAGCTTCTTTTGTCATTTTTTTGTTTCTCCTTAATAGATAAGATTTCTACTTATACATATTAGTTTAATTTAAAAGATTAGTCTTGTCAAATAGGTTTAAGTTCCTTTATTTTAGAAAAGATTCTTGAAATTTCTTGATTATTTAGTCTTTCATAAGTCATTAAAACCCTGTCTTCTCTCGGGTTTAAAATAAAACATTCATCAACAATTTTTCCAGAAGCATTTTCAAACATTTTTTTATACAGAAACAATTGTGCATTGTATTTTTCAACATAATTAACTCTACTTGTTTTTATATCCATGATATAAAATTTATCTTTTGATTTTAGAATTAGATCAATTGTTCCCAAATAATTACAGTCATAACCCGAATAGAAAAATGTTTTTTCTGAATATATTTGATCGATATCATACTTATAAATGAATGAATTTAATTCCGTTATTAATCTCTTTGCAATATTTAAATGATTTGAATTCTTACAATCTTTTACAACTAGATTAAGTTTGAATTCCTTTCTTTCATTTATAGAATCAGATATTATTTTGTGAACGCAAACACCTTGTTTCACAGAGTTTTCAATAACTTCTTTTTTAATAAATTTATTGTGTAAAAAAGGGTAACATTCTTCTAAGATCATACTTACAAATGGTAAATTTATTTTACTTCCGTCTAAAAATTCTGCTAATTCATATGGAATATCTTTTACATCTTCTTTTAATTTGTAATTAAATTTGTCATCTCTTTCAATTATTTTTGATATATCGTAAAGCATATTTTTTCTCCTATTTATAACATTAACAAAAAAAATAATGGTTACCCATTATTTTTGTTATAGTTTGCTCTTGTAGTTAATGAATCAATAATGGTTCTTGGACTATTATGTTCTAATTCATTTACCACTTTAGATATTGAGTCTAATTGATTTGTGATTTTTGTGAAGTCCTGATTTAATTGGTTTGAACCTAACTTACTTCCTAAACCTTCAATTAAGTTTTCTAATTTAGCCATTCTTTCTTCGATTGAGTTTAGTTTTTGAACATCAACCGAGTTCATAACAACTTCTTGTTTTGCTTGTTCTCTTTGATAAGTATTATCATAACTTTCAAAAGAATGATCCTTATCTTGATTTTCCAAGTTTTCTGGAACTGATGGTTCCACTTTATTAGAGTTTGTTAATTGGAATGTAGATTCATTTGAATTTGGAGTTTTGGTTGCTGGATTTGATCCAAATATAGGACTATTTCCTCCTGATAAACCGTATTCTTCTTCATACTCAACTTCTGGAGCGAATGAAATTGGTTCATCAATTAAACTTTCACTTCCCATTAAATTTGCATTGAATGATGGAGGTGCAGAAACAGTAGTTCCTGGTGCTGCATTAGCAATTGCCGCTTGCTTTTCTTGTGCTTTTTTCATGTCTTTCATCATAACTTGAGCAGCCAAGTCTGGTTGTTCAAAGTTAAAGTCAGAATATATTGTATTTTTGTCAGCATCAGGTCTATCTGATTCAGCTAATTGGTTTAAATCCATGTTAACAGCTCTAGCAAGTTTTTGTCTTAAGAATTCCTCTTCTAAACCACCAGGTTCTGGCTTTTTAGTACCATGAACAATTGTTTGTGGTGCAATGAATTCATTTCTTCTTGCTTCTCTTGCTTCTTCTAGGGCTTTTTCATCAAAGTCTAAAATCACATTTGTTTGGAATACCGGAAGAGTTGAAACTGTAGTTCCCGGTGCTCCTTTTGCAATAGCTTCTTGTTTTGCTTGTGCTTTTTTCATGTCTTTCATAATAACTTGAGCAGCCAAGTCTGGTTGTTCAAATTTAAAGTCAGCATATACTAATGCTTTATCAGCATCAGCTGGTGCATTTGCTTCTGGTAACTGATCTAAATCCATATTAACAGCTCTAAGCATTTTTTGTCTCATGAATTCAGCTTCAAGACCTTTATTAACTGGTTTTGTACCGTGAACCACAGTTTGTGGTGCAACAAATGTTCCAAGCACTTCAGGAGTTTTTGGTTCTTCAATCATAGCTTCAACTGTAGATGGCCCATCAAAAGTAAATGTTGGTGGGGCAGAAACAGTAGTTCCTGGTGCTGCATTGGCAATAGCGGTTTGTCTTTCTTGTGCTTTTTTCATGTCTTTCATCATAACTTGAGCAGCCAAGTCTGGTTGTTCAAATTTAAAGTCAGCATATACTAATGCTTTATCAGCATCAGCTGGTGCATTTGCTTCTGGTAACTGATCTAAATCCATATTAACAGCTCTAAGCATTTTTTGTCTCATGAATTCAGCTTCAAGACCTTTATTAACTGGTTTTGTACCGTGAACCACAGTTTGTGGTGCAACAAATGTTTGTGGTACTCCAGGTTTATTTCCACCTGAATATCTATCATGTAAACTTTCAATATCTTCATCGACAGATGTTGAGTCTTCTCCACCAAAAGCAGCTGTTGCTTCAGTAATTGAAGTTGATTTAAAGTTTGAGTTCATTGATTCAAGGCTATCTTGTGTATCGATAGTCATATAGTCTAAGTAGTAACTTTCAGGTATTTTTAATTTTTTAGCTAGTGAATTTACTTTCATTACATTAAAGTTAAATTTACTAATAATTTTAGCTTTTTCTTTTTCATTTAATGATGAAAGATTAGCTTCAATTTCTTTTCTTTTTAAAGTTAATTTTGCTTTATAAGTTTTTCATTTTAGATAATACTTTTTAGCCTTACCTTCTTTGTAAATGTTTTCTAACTGATCTTCAGTTAAATTTGGCAACGCAGAATTATCATTTACTTTTGTTTGATCATTTTCTTTTTGAAAATCCTTTTGCTGGTTTTTCAAATCTACGTTGCCAGTTAACTTTCCCTCTTTAGATACCTCTTTTTCAAATTTTCTTTCTTCTTTGTAAATTGAAATTAAGTTTCTTTCTTCTGCATAATTATTTAAAGCTTCTGAATCAAATAAGATTGCTTCTAATAAAATAAATGCAACTAATATTAAAGCAGATACAATTACCATTATCAATTGGAACGTTAATAATAACATTATTGCTGATACCACCATTATAACTTTAATAAATGGTTTTGATAATTTTTGATGTTTTCTTAATCTTACTAACTCCATAATAGAAATTGTAAGCATAGTAACACCAACTCCAAATATAACAACTAATCAAGCCAAAACCGCTATCATGTTTCCTGGGTTGTTAGCAAGTTCACTTGGTATTGTAGCACTATTTAAAATTCCTTTATCTCCATATATTGGTGATAAATTTCCAATACCACCAGATATTTGATTAAATAATTTATATAAAAATGATTGCATAAATGCTGGTGCAGAAGCTGGGTTTTTAGCAACTTGAGAACCAACCATAATATAAGCGACAGATGTTGATCCAAACAGTAGTAATCCAGCTGAAGCTGCTAATGTTAATGATCAAGCACATATAATAAATATTGCGAACATAATTTTTTCCTCCTAATTTTTAAGTTCTTCTCAATTTCCTGGAACGGAAATCAATTTTTTATCTTTATCTTTATTTTTATCATTGGCAAATGACTCTTCTATGTTAATAGGTCTTCTACCTGCCAAATTTGAATTCATTTCCTTTAATTTCCCTTCGATTTCATTCCTGGGTCTAGGATCTGCAAGCTTTTCATTCCTTGCGGATAATGGACTTTGTAGGTTCATACCTTCAAATGGGTTGGCATAAGGATTTAATACCACTTCTTTTTTAGAAATAATTGATGGATCAAATCCTGACTCACCTTTTCTTTCCAATCTATCTTGTTCCTCACGCTTTTCTTGTTCTAGAATCTCATTCTTTTTAGCTTCTAGCACTTGATCAACATGAATTCTTAGATTTGAATCAATTCCCGGATCGTAATCCTCTTCCTCTTCTTCAATCTGTTCTTGTTCTTGATGATTTTTTGCAAAACCTGGAAGTTGATTATTACTGTGAGTATCTGTAAAGTTACTGTTTGTAATTCCAGGTATATTTCCAGTAAAATTATTATCTTCTTTGTCATAAGTTAATGCTATATCATTTTCTTCTGGTCTTTCGAAAATATCAGAAGATAAACCTTTTAACTCTTCTCCAAAGAAGTTATCCAAACTACTTTCTTGTCTTGATTCCTTTACTGGTTCAGGACTTTCCCAACTTGGTTGTTGGAAAGTTTGTTGTTCTTGTTGGAAATTATTAATTTGTGGTTGAGATATAGGTTGTTGAATCTCTTGGAAATTATTAATTTGTGGTTCCTCATATTTTTGTTGTACCGGAACTTGTTCTTGAACAACCGGTTCTTGCAACACTATATCATCAGACACAACATAATCATAATTTTCTAAGATTTCTTCAATCCTCTTCATGTCAACTATTTGTGAATTAATACTTAATACACACGATACACCAGGTATATTCATTATTAAATTTGATATGAATTCATTTATAAATAACACTTGATCTATAGCTAATTCACCAGAGTTACTTAGCAATATGTTAATTTCTTCGTTGAAATTATA
This sequence comes from Spiroplasma monobiae MQ-1, assembly GCF_002865545.1. Classification (NCBI taxonomy): domain Bacteria; kingdom Bacillati; phylum Mycoplasmatota; class Mollicutes; order Entomoplasmatales; family Spiroplasmataceae; genus Spiroplasma; species Spiroplasma monobiae. The sequence continues at coordinate 842,265 of NZ_CP025543.1, forward strand.
TGATTCAAACAATGCCGAAAATTCATCTATAAACATCCCCATAGGGTCTGCTGTTAAGTTAAGTTCTTCAAGTATGTAATCTATTTCAGAACCAGTTTTCCCTCATTCTGTTGCCGCCAATAAAAGCGAAGCTCTTTCTCAAAGAGTTCTCTTATCATCTAAACTTATTATTTCCGGCAAATTATTAATGAATCTTTTTAACATAAATAAGCATGGTGAAGAATATAGTATTACTTTAGATAAATCTATTTCAATTATGTTTCTCATTTGTAACTCATTAATAAGATTTTGATTATCAATTAATAAGATGTTTTTAAAACTTAACTCATTTCGTTGATTCAATTCACTAAATTCATTTGTATTTATTATTTTTCCACCAAATATATCAACTTCATCTGTATCAAAGAAACTTTCAAATTTTTCATCAAAAGAGTTTTGTAATATTAAGTCATCATTATGTTGTGATGAGTTAATATATTGCTCTTGAGCAAAATTTTGTTGGTGGTTATTTTGTGGTGTTGAAATGTTTTCAAAGTCTGGCATTGCTGGTTGAGAAGATCCAAATGAATGATTGTTTTCAAACTCTGGCATTGCTGGTTGAGAAGATCCAAATGAATGATTGTTTTCAAAGTCTGGCATTGCTGGTTGAGAAGATCCAAACCCAGACAAACCATTTTGTTGGAATGTCATATTATTTTGTGACATTTCATTATTTCCAAACACAGGAGTAGAATTAAATGAGCTTTGTGATTCTGAAGAACCAAACTGTTTTTCAAAATCTTCCATTGTTCTATTTGAGGCTTGAGCAGTTGGTTGTGGACCATTGTCTGATTCTGGCATATTGTCAAAATCATTATCCATGGCCATACCAAATGGAGGTACCTTACTTTGGTTTGTTTCGCCAATAAGGGTTTTTATAAATGATGGCACTACAGCTTTATCGTCAGTGAACCCCATTTGAGCACCTAATCTAGCGTATTTTTCTCTCTCTTTTTCAAGCTCGTTTCGCTTTTTGTCTTCCTCTTCGCGTTGTTTTCTCATCCTTTCGAATGGATTTACATACATATAAGAGCACCCCCTAAACTTAATGTAATTATACCACATTTTTTCAAATTTTTACCCATAATTGATTGCAATGAAAGATATAGTTTGATATGATATATACTTTTTTTTAGTATCAAATTTAATAAATTAAAAAGAAGAAGTAAGTAAATTAGCTTATTTATACTGTTTAAAAACCTCGTCTTTTGCTTTATTAACTTTTACAAACATATTATAACATAAAAAAGTATATTATATTACACTAGTGTATATATAAAATCAAATTATTTTAGAAAAATAAACATTAAAAAAACCCTATTTATAAGGGTTTTAAAAGATTTTTAATTATTTTCATTTATTTTTTTAAATTTAACGCCCAATATTACATATATTGTTGCTAAAAAACTTAAACTAATAATTGTTTGAGAAATATATTTTAAACCAGACATTCACGGTTCGGTAACTGTATCTGATTGCCATTTTAATGATCCATAAGTTTTAATTAAATATTTAGATTCCAAGATCTCGCTACTAAATGATATTTTTCCACTATTTCACATGTCTGTTAATCTTTGTGATTCATGTGCTGAATAAGCAATAACTATAAGAACACACAATATCTCTATCAATAAGACACTAAACTCAAATGCAAATGTTTTATTTGAAGTTCTTCAATTTTGGATATAAGCAACAGAAGAAATTAATATATTAGCTATTAAGAAACCAGAAACAATTACAGGTAAGAATTTTATAGCAAAATAAGAACCCTTTGTAATGTTTGAAACATCGCCGTTTTCCAAAGTTTTATATAGGTCAGATATTATAAATGTTCAGTTTAATAATGAATTCATTTGAGAATTAATTAAACACATGTTTATTATAAATACCAAAGGAGTTATAAATACCAATGTGGTACCAACAATAAGTCAAAATAGAATATTTTTTCTACTATTTAACGAAAACTTATTTATAAAGTCTTTTATTTTTGATTGACTTAAACTTCTTGATGGTTGTTCTATAATAATTTTTTTATTATTATCATTTTTCAGTCAAATATTAAAACAAAGTATTACAGCTATTATTTTAAAAATAGCAAACCATCAAGTTAAAGTGTCTGTAGATCATTTATATTTAAACCCATTGCTATACATTTCCTTAAAATGTTCTTTCATAGATTCTAAGCTTCCACTAAAGTTTGAAGAGATTTCTTCTTGAACTAAAAATTCAAACAAATTATAAAACCTTGAATATCCATACTCAGATATAGCCTCAATAACAACTGCAAAAACCGCAAATGCAGCTATTGTAATTATGTAAGATAATTTGTAATTATTATTAAGCTTAGAATTTAAAAAAGGTTTTAAAAAAACTATCATAGAGAATCCAATTACAAATAGAGACAAAGACATCCAAGATAAAAATGTTATTTCGAAAGTTGAAGCCAAAACATTTACACCAAAAGCATCTTTTATTCCTTCATAATTATCTAAATAATATTTTAGCGAAGGATTTATGTTTAAAATAACCAGATATGTAACTACAGGTATTAATAATACAGTAAAAATTACAGAGAATTTTATCATCAAAGCATTTTTGTTTTTGTAGTTTTCAGCTATAAAGTTATTTTCTATTTTATTCATGTTACTCCTTAGATGTAATGATAAATAATCTTCAATTACTTGAATAATCTTTTTTGAAATCTATATTATATTTTACTATTTTTGATGAAAAAATCTTTTCCAATTCTTCTTTTTGTTCAAAACCAAATTCACAAACTATTACTAAGTTTTTATTTTTTGAATACAAATAATCTAATTGATTAAATAAATCCTTATAAAATTTTAGACCTCTATCTTCAGCATAAAGAGCCAGGTGCGGTTCATATTTTTTCACAAATTCCCCTACATTTGAATCGTTGTTATCAATATATGGGGGATTTATGGTTATGAAGTCTGGCACAATATCGGTTTGATTAAAAATCTTTAAAAAGTCAGAACAAAATATTTGCCCAGACTGTTTATGTTTTTCTAAATTAATTTTTACAACTTCAAGCGCTTCTTTTGATATATCACTTAATAATAAATTAACTTTACTATTTAAATTTTTAATAGTAATTCCAATACACCCGCTACCACAACAAATATCAAATAAGTTTTTGTTTTCTAAATCATATTTCATTATCTCATCAACCAGCAACTCAGTTTCGGGTCTTGGAATTAATACATTTTCATTTACATAAAAATCAAAGTTATAGAAATATTTGTTATTAATCAAATATGCAATAGGTTTTTTTGTTTCTTTAAACTCTTTTACAATTTTTAAAAATGAATCTGATTCAATCTTTGATAATTCTTTTTCAATTACAAAGTTATAGTCAGATTCATTTGTTATTTTAATAATAATTTCTTTAAACTCGCTTAATGTAAATAAATCAGGAACATATTCTTCTCTTAATTTATTTATTTCCATAATTAACCCTCTATGTGTTCGATCATTTTGTTTTTTTGTTCATCATTAACTAGTTCTACAATAATTTCATCCAGGTTACCTTCCATAACTTGGTCTAATTTATTTAAAGTTAAGTTGACTCTGTGATCAGTCACTCTGTTTTGTGCGTAATTATAAGTTCTAATTTTTTCACTTCTAGCTCCAGTTCCAACTGCATTTTTTCTTAAACTTGCAGCTTCACTTTGTTGCTTCTCTAATTCAGCTTCGTAAATTCTTGCTCTTAACAATGTCATTGCTTTATCTTTATTATCATGTTGACTTCGACCATCTTGTGAAGCTGCAACTATTCCAGTAGGAATATGAGTTATCCTTACAGCAGAATCTGTTGTATTAATGTGTTGCCCACCAGCACCAGATGCTCTGTAAGTATCAATTCTTAGGTCTGAATTTTTAATATCCACCTCAACATCAGTTACTTCAGGAAGAACAGCAACTGTTGCTGTAGAAGTTTGTATTCTTCCTTTTGAATCTGTTTTAGGTACCCTTTGCACCCTATGACTTCCAGATTCGAATTTCATTTTTGAATAAACTTTATCACCTTTAACCATGAAAGAAATTTGACTAAAACCACCAGCAGCAGATTCGTTCATATCCATTACATCAATTTTTCAGTTATTTTTTTCTGCAAACCTTGTGTAAAGTCTAAATAAATCTCCTGCAAAAATATTTGCCTCGTCTCCACCAGCAGCTCCTCTAATTTCAAAAATAACATTTTTATCATCATTTGGATCTTTTGGTAATAACAAAAGTTCTAATTGTTCTTCAATTATAACAATAGCTTCTTGAGCTTCTTCTAATTGAAGTTTTGCCAAACCTCTCATTTCTTCATCTTTTTCAGTCTCTAAAATTTCTTTAGCTTCTTCAATATCCTGGTCAACTCTTTTGAAGTCTTGATACTTTTCAACAACTTCTTGAAGATTTGCTCTCTCTTTGTTTAATTCTGTAAGAAGTTTTATATCTTTCAAAGTTTCTTCTTTTTGAAGTAACTGGTCAATAGAATTAACTCTATTTTCCATCACACTTAAGGCTTCTAAGGTTTTTTTATTCATAATTTTCTCCTATTCTGGTTTAATGTAACAATGTCTACATCTTGCCTCATATTTTTCATTTGCAGAGATAACAATAATTGGTTCGTTTGCCTTTGCAGGTTCTCCATTTATTATTCTTTGAGTTCTATTTGCATTCCCTCCACAAGAATGACAAATTGAAGTTAGTTTATCTACATATTCAGCTTCAACTAAAAGTCTATCCACATTTTGAAATGGATTATTTTTGAAGTCTTTATCTAATCCATTAACAATTACAATAACACCCTCTGCTGCTATATTTGAAATAATATCAACAACATCAGTATCCAAGAATTGAACTTCATCTATACCTATTATATCAATTTTTTCTTTTGCATTTTCTTCATTAAAAATATCAAATAACTGTTTACTGTTTTTAACAGGTATTGATTCAATGCTCATACCAGAGTGAGAAAAAATATCCTTTTTTGAATATCTATCATCAATAGCTGGTTTAAAAACTATGACATTTTGTTTTGCATATTTGTATCTTTTTAATCTTCTAATAAATTCTTCAGTTTTACCAGCAAACATACATCCTGTAATTAATTCAATTCAACCTTTTTTGCTTTTAGGGTTTATTCTATAACTCATACTTTTTCTCCTCTATTCAATAAGATCTTGAAGATCTGTAATAAGATTATCTAATTCATTTCAACTATTTAATTTTGCTCCAGAAGCTAATTTGTGACCACCACCATTGTAATTGGTTGCAACAGAGTTGATGTTAAAGTCTCTACTTCTTATTGATACTTTAACATTTTCATTACCAGGAGTTTGATAAGCTAATGCCCATATTTTAATTTCCTTAATTCCAGATAAAACTGTCAATGCACTTTTAACTTCTTCTTCACCCAAATTAAGAGTTTCAAAGAAATCACTTGTAACTTTAATGTACGCTATCTCATTATTGTTTTTAAACTCCGCCATAGAAAATGCCTTATTGTGTCATTTAGCAAGCTCTAATTTTTTTAAAAACAATTCCGAGTAGACCTCTGTAATTATAACACCAGCTTCAACAAGAATCTTAGCCGCTAGAAATGTTTTCCCGTTTGTTTTTTCAAAAAGAAATCTTCCAGAATCTGTTATTAAACCAAAGTAAAGATAAGTTGCTCCTAGTTTAGTTAGTTTAAGGTTGCAATTATTTGATCACAAAGTAATAACCTGTGTACAAGCAATCGCTGATGGGTCAACCAACTTTCCTTTACCAAAGTTATCAACCTCTAAATGATGATCAACTTTAAAAACTTCTTTAACTTTTTCTTTAAACTCAAAATCAACTCTTTCAAAATTGGCTACATCAACAGTTATTAAGAGAGAAGTTGAAATAATTCCTTCTGTTAATTTTGATTCATCTTCTTCTCTTGTTCCAAAATTCATCTTTTCTCCAACCACATAGACATTTTTATTATTGAAGTTATTTAATATTATTTCCCTTAGTGCATATGCACTACCTTGTGTGTCTCAATCCGGAGAAACGTGTTTAGCAATAATTATATTTTCATATTGCTCTATAACTTTTAATAAAGCTAACTCATTACTTTTATTTTCCATACTTCTCCTTATAAAACTTTTAATATTGATTCTTCAGAAATATATAATTTAACTTTTTCATTTTCCTCAAACCTTTTTGTAGAATAGAAGTAAATTCTTAAATCTGTTTCTTTAACTACTGCTTCATGCATATTTGTGTCAGCAAAATCTTTATTAAGACTTATCCTTCCACTCAATTCAAGAATTGAGTTCTTATTTTCTTTTTTACTTGTATAAATTTTCATAGGATTAATTATTAATTGTCCTACTTCTTCAAACATAGTGCTTTGAATTTTAGTTGTTTCATTCATTGTTTCCAACTTTTTACCATCATACTTGTAATTAAATCTATTATTCTTAGAGAAGAATTCTCCGCCATAAGTTGATCAGTGCTTTTCCAAAATTTCTTCTATAGAGTTTTCATTTGTTTCATGCTCATTTATTAAGTAAATATTTTTATCCATTTCAGGAACTTCATAAATACTTTCGTCGATAATAACTGAAGAAAATTTAGAATCAAAAACTTTTAAATTATTTAAAACAGTTAACAATTCATTTTTCTCGGTATCAGACATTTTTGAAAAAACATTATAAAAGACTAAATTATATTGTTTTGAATATATTGCACTAAGTAATTGAAATCATATACCTTCCATCTTACTTAATTTTAGTGAGAGCAAACTAAATTCAAATCCAAGTTGTTCAGCCGTTTCATCAATGTATGTTAGTGATTGTTTATATATTGTTGATATATTATTTTTAAGTTGTGCTCTTTTTATTCTAAACTCTTCAATGTCGCCTTTTTCACAATCATCATTTAAAACCCTTTTATGGTATTTGTGCATTACTTCTACAATTTTACCCCTCAAAGTAACTGCTTCATCTGATAATCCTTCAAAAAACATTTTCTCTTGTTTCTTTTTGAATTCAAATCTTTGATCATTAGAAGCTTTTCTTCAAACGAACATTTCATCTAAATTTGAAACTTTTTTCTTGTGAGTTTCTGATTTGCTCAATTCAAAGATTATTTGCTTTTTCAAATTCTTTATTATGAAATTGTTTTTAGCAATTTTTCTTTTTACATCACTTACTTTTAAATCAATAATTCTAAGTTGCTTTCTTGTAACAAAATTGATTTGATGAAAGTCTAACTCTTTTGATAACTTTCTAACTTGTTTGTCTTTTGATTTTTTTGCATTGTACTCGCAAGTACATAAAGAAGAAAGTTCCATAAACGAATAAACTTTGTCTCATAAAGTTTGTAAAAATGTTTGAACCAGTTCTAAATTTTGTGTTTTTTCTACCAAGTAGTAATAATCTTTAATTATAATTCTAATGTGTTCTTCTAAAGTTCCGTAGTTTTTTAAAAGGTTCTTATCATTAAATTCTACAATTTGATCTAGAAATTCAGATACTCATTGTTCTTCTATTTCAACAGAGTTGTCTATAAACTTAGAAATCATTACTTCTAATTTGTCCCTCATTTCTAAATCTGTTTTATTATTTTTAGATGTTGAGAAAGATAAAAAAGAATATTTTTGATTAATGTAATTTATCTTAGCTTGACTGTAAAAATTCTTATTCAACAATAGAGAAGTATATAATCAAAATTTTTCTGGCCACCTTCTAAATAATATGTTTGATTTAATAACAGCAACTTTTCTTTTAGTTCACTGTTTATTAACTTTATCATAACCATCAATTTTAAAAACACCATTTTTAACAAGATACTTACCTTGCAAAATATTTTTAAAACTCTTTCTCAAATTTCTATCTTGAGAAAGAACTGCAGTTTTCTCAGAATCCTTATTTTTAAAAGTTACACTTTTTGGAAAAACTTTTCTGTTAACAAATTTAGCATTTTGAATTGTAAAACTCATATAAGAACCCCCATAACTCTATTATTGTATAACATTTTATATAAAAATAATAAAACTAGACTATATTAGTCTAGTTGTTTGTATTAAATTATTTTTTAGCTTCTTTTGATTTTTTTTCGTTTTCAGCTTTTTGAGCTACTGAAGCTTTTTCAACTTCAGCAATCTTAGCATCTTTTTTAGCAAATTTTTCTTTGAATTTTTCAACACGTCCCTCTGCGTTTGCAAAGTTTTGTTTTCCAGTGTAGAAAGGATGACAATTTGAACAAGTATCAATTCTTACTTCTTCACCTTTTGTTGATCCTGACATGAATTCATTGCTGCAAGTTGTACAAACAAATTTAGCTTCAAAATATTGTGGATGTATGTTTGCTTTTGGCATGTTTTCACCGTCCTTTATTTAAAGTCTTTCTAATACAAATTAAATAATACCATATTTTTTTAAAATGTTATTTATTTTAGTTATTTATTCAAACTTTTTTGTCTTTTTCTACAAGAAGGCGTGAGCCACAAAGTAGAGTATAAATACAACATTAAGAACTCACATAACAGGGTGTATTTGTTTAACTTTTCCTGTTGCAAGTGATCCAACAGTATATGCAAATATCGTAAATGCAATACCATTTGAAATATTGTAAGTTGTAACCATCAACAGTATTGAGAAGAATGCTGCAAGACCCATTTCTGGTTTTTCTCACTCAATTCCTGTAATTGATTTAATCATTACAGTACCGATAAATACAGTTGCAGCACCAGTTATACATGAAGGCATCATTTGGAATATTGGGAATATAGCAATACTAATTAAGAATCCTATTGAAGTAATTATGGAAGCAAACCCGGTTCTTGCACCCTGTGATATACCAACGCAACTTTCTGCAAAACTCCCCACATTTGAAACCCCCATAAGTGATGCGGCAATTGTTGCACCACCATCAACCATAAGTGCTCTATGCGGTATTTCCGTTTCGATACCTGACTCTCTTGATATTTCAACATTAACAGCAGTGATTGTTCCTGTTGCATCAAAGAAAGTTAATATTAAGAATACAAATATTGAGATATACATTGTTGGGTTTGTTCATATTGCTGAATTACCAACTTGTTTTCAAGTAGATGATATATTAAATGCAAAACCATAGAAAAGAGCATTATAATCTCATTTGCTTGAATCTCATTTAGCCATTCCAAATGATTTTTGAATAACATCTGAGTTGGGTATTGAGTTTGCCAATATAATAGCAATTATGAAACCAATTAACATAACAACAGCTACTGGTGCAAAGAATTTTTTAAAACTTAATAATATTGCAACAAACATTGCAATAGTCCCCAAAATAATTGCAGGATATTCTCCTTTTAGATCTCCTAATTGAGCAACAGGAACGCCTTGTCCCTTGTCAACTCAACCAATGTTTGAAAGCCCAACATAAGCAACAAAGAAACCTATTCCAACACCAATTGCCAAGTGTAAAGATTTTGGCATACTCTTCATAATTTCTTTTCTAAGTTTTGTTACAGAAATTATACAAAAAAATAAACCAGAGATAAAGGTTGCTATTAAGGCCCCTTCAAACCCAATACCTCCGTGATTAGCAACGGAGAATGTGAACATTGCATTCACACCCATGCTGGGAGCTAGAGATATGGGAACATTTGCTGATAAACCCATAATAAATGAGGCTAAAAATGACATTAGGGCTGTCGCCAAGAATACACCGTTAATATTCATTTTAACTTCATCACCAAGAATACTATTGGCACCCGTTTCTCCAGCTAATATTTGAGGTTCTACAGACAATATATATAACATTGAAAGAAACGTTGAGATCCCTCCAATTATTTCTTTTTTGAAAGTTGTGTTCATATTGCTAAATTTAAAAAACTTAGCAATAAAACTATTAGAAGCAACTAGTGCATCTTTACTTTTTTCACCTTCAAAGTTATTTTCATTTTTTTTATTGATATTCATGATTTTTCCTTTTCCGATTATTTAATATTCTATTCTTACAAAATAAATTTGCAAGGCAGACCAACATCTCTATTGACCTATAAATTTATTCCTTAAATATTTTATAGTAATAAAAATATTTTTATATTACTTATTTTAAATTAAACTTCAAAAACACTTTTTGTAGTTAAACTATTCATTTTTTCAAAATTAAGTATTTTATCTAGTAGTTTGAATATTTCGTTTACAATTGGTCCTACCAAAAAGGTAAAACAGATTGTTCCTAATCCAAAGTTTGTTAATAAAAATTGTGTTTTGTGGTCACCCTTTATAAAAGGAAAAAATATAAATCCAATTGCAAACACAGCTCCGTCAATTATTAACCTACTTGCAGAATAATTTAGATTTGTTGATTTAACCAATTGTGTGCAAATATTGTTGAACGGACCTAAAAATCATCCAGTTTTAACTCATAATGCAGTTCCTATTAAAAAGCAAATAAAACCTGCCATAAAAATTAAGTTTCTAATTGAGGTATCTTTTTCTTCAACACCCAAGCCTTTGGCTCATGGTAGAAATAATCCAACAACAGAAGGCACAACAAGAGTGACCAAAATATCAGAAATGATCATTCAAGTAAAAGAAAATCAAATAATTTTCTTTTTTGAATTTTTATAATCTTTTAATGTTGGTTTGATTGACAAAGCAATTGCTCCAATCATTAAAAACAAATACATTAATTTTAACGAGTTTGGATAATATTTCAACATAAAGTCATGATCCATTAAACCATTTTCATCAGGCTTGTTAAATAATGCCAAAACATTATAAATTGTTCAATCAATTTGACTGCCCCCAACAGCGGCTTGTTGATATAATGCCAAACCAAAAGAACAAATAACAACCCCTGAGGCACACATGAAAAATTTAACTAAAATAGATAATCAATGATTTGTTATATTGCTAGAAAATTCTCTTAATATTTTTTTCATTTTATTTTCTCCATTTAACAATTTTACAAAAAAAATAGGCAAAAAACCTATTTTTCATATTTTGTTTTTAAAGCTTCAGCTCCGCCTTGTTCATATTTTTTAACTCAGTTTCTTAGAGAAACTACACTAACATTTCTAGTTGGTGCAAATTGAGTTGCAGTAACACCACTATTTTTGAAATCTTTTATAATTTTAATTTTTTCATCAACTGTTAAATGCATTTTTTCATCTCCAATAACTAATAATAAACAGGTTTAAACTATTTAGCTTTTCCTTGACATCCAAATACTTTTGTTAAGTCTAAGAATGTTTGTTTTAAAGCTTTGAATCCAGGTGCTAATAATTTACGTGGATCAAATCCTTTTGCTTCATCATCTAAGTCTTTTTTAGCTTCGATATATTCTCTAGTTGCATCTCTAAATGCTAATTGTAATTCTGTATTAACGTTAATTTTTGAAATTCCTAATTTAATTGCTTTTTCAACTTGATCTTGAGGAATTCCTGAACCACCATGTAGTACCATTGGTAATTTACATGCTTCTTGCAATTCTTCTAATGTATCAAATGATAATGATTTTCATCATTCTGGGTATTTTCCGTGGATGTTTCCGATTCCAGCAGCTAACATAGTAATACCTGTAGTTGCCATTTCTGCTGCTTGGTTAGGGTCTCCTAATTCACCTTCTCCAACAACACCATCTTCTTCTCCTCCAATTGAACCAATTTCAGCTTCAACTGAAACTTCATGAGCATTTGCAAAGTCCATTAACTCTTTAACTTTTGCAATGTTTTCTTCATATGGTAAGTGTGACCCATCAAACATAACTGATGAATATCCACCTTCTATACATTTTTTAGCCATTTCAACTGATTGACCGTGGTCTAGGTGTAAAGCTACAGGCACAGTTATGTCTAATGCTTCTAATAAACCATTAACCATACCAACAACAACTTTAACTCCTCCCATATATTTTAAAGCTCCTTCTGAAGTAGCAATAATAACTGGTGTATTTGATTCTTGAGCCGCTTCTAAAATAGCTTTAGTTCATTCTAGATTATTAATGTTAAAGTGACCAATTGCATATTTATTTGCGTGTGCTTCTTTAACCATTTGTGTAGAATTAACTAATTTTGAATGATAAATTCTTGACATATTTTTATTTCCTCCTGTTAACAAGTTTTATACTTTAAGATTATACCCCTTATTTTTAGTTAGACAATATTTTTATTAGTTAATTGTGAATTTTTGTATTTTGGTAGTGCAAAATAAAAAAGATAATAAATTATCTTTTGTTAATTGCGTTTATAAACCCCATGAATAAAGGATTTGGTTTGTTTGGTCTAGATGTAAATTCTGGATGATATTGAGCAGCAACAAAGAAGTCGTTTTTAGGGTATTCTATTATTTCTACCAAATCTTGTTCTGGATATAAACCAGAGAAAACAATACCATTTTTTTCAAATATTTCTCTATATTTATTGTTGAATTCATATCTATGTCTATGTCTTTCAACAGCAACTTTGTCTTTATAAAGTTCACTAGCCTTTGTCCCTTCTTTTAATGAAGTTACATATCTACCCAACCTTAAAGTTCCACCGATATTTTCTCTGTTTTTACCCTCCATAATATCAATGATTGGGTTTTGAGTTTTTGAATCAATTTCAGTTGTGTGTGCATCTTTTAAATTAAGTACATTTCTCGCAAACTCTATACAAGCAATTTGCATTCCTAAACATATTCCTAAATAAGGTATGTTGTTTTCTCTCGCATATTGCGCTGCAAGTATTTTACCTTGAACACCATCTTCACCAAAACCGCCAGGGACCAATATACCAGTTGACCCAGATAACTCTTCTTTGATGTTTTGTTCGGTTAATTTTCTAGCATTTACTCAATGTATCTTAATTTTTTTATTTATTTCATAACCTGCAAATTTAAGTGACTCAATTACAGAAAGATATGCATCACTCAACTCAACATATTTACCAACAATATGGACTGTAAGTACTTCTTTTGAATTTTCAATGTTATTTACAAGTTTATTTCAGTCTTCTAGTTTAGAATCATTTAATTTTAAATCTAATTGTTTGGCTGCAATTTTGTGTAAGTTACTTTTTTCAATAACCAATGGAACTTTGTAAATTGAGTCACTATCAGGACAACTGACCACATTTTCTGAAGGTATACTACATAGAAGTGATATTTTATCCTTTAGTTTTTGATCAAAGTCAAATTCACTTCTTGCAACAATAACATCTGGTTGTATACCCAAATTCAACAACTCTTTAACTGAATGTTGAATTGGTTTAGTTTTAAACTCCCCAGAAACTTTTAAATATGGTAAAAGAGCAACGTGAACGAACATAACGTTTTCTTTACCTTTTTCCATTCTAACTTGTCTAAGAGCTTCTAAAAATGGTTGGGATTCAATATCTCCAACAGTTCCACCAATTTCTGTAATAACAACATCGGCTTTACTTTCTAATTCCGCTTTATAAATTCTTTGCTTAATTTCGTTAGTGATGTGGGGAATAACTTGAACAGTTTTCCCCCCATACTTACCATTTCTTTCTTTTTCTAAAGCTTCATAGTAAATTCTTCCTGCAGAGGTTGAGGAATGTTTGGAAAGGTTAATGTCAATGAATCTTTCATAATGTCCTAAATCAAGATCAGTTTCTGCTCCGTCATCAGTTACATAAACTTCTCCATGTTCGATCGGATTAATTGTTCCGGGATCAATATTTAAATAAGGGTCAAATTTTTGCATAAAGATTTTTAATCCCCCGCTTTTTAAAAGCACCCCTAATGAACTTCCTGTAATTCCTTTACCTAAGCCAGAAACAACTCCACCAGTAATAAAAATGTGTTTTGCCATAATATATGTCTCCTCCAAAAATAAAAAGTAGTTGATAAAAACTACTTATAATTAAGTTAAATTCTAATAATCGTCATCGTCATCAAAGTCATCATCGTCGATTTCGTCATCGTCATCGTCATCCAAAGTTGAATCGATTGAATCATCATCTAGGTTTCGGTCTAATAATTTTTTGATTTTACCAACACTTTCACCTGTGTCGTCATCAAAAGTGTCTAAACCAAGTATTGATTCTGGGTCTAGATCTTCAAATTCTTCTGTTGTTTCAAATTTATCAACATATTCATATTGCTTTTTAACATCATCAAATTTAAGATAATCTCTTAATCCTCATTTACCATCTGATGTTAATGCAAATCTATTATCTAAAACCAAATCACTGTAAAGTTCAGCTATGATTTCATTCTTGCTATCGTTATCTCCGCTTATTTCTTTTGAAATAGTGTTTCATATATCTTCAAATGAAGCATTATCTTTGCATTCATTTAAATAATCATAAGCCAAATTAATTGGTGATAGTTTACTCATAACATTTCCTCCATAATTTCTATTCTACATTATACTTTGGAAAAATATAAACTTTTTTTATATTATTCTTTCAATCAATATTTAGTATTTCTGATAAGTCCTTTAAATTATTTAGTTTGTTATTTTTTAAAATATAAATTGTTTCATCTTTTTTACCATTTACATCTTTATAAATGAATATATCCTTTATTGTAACTTCATCGAAATAGTAACTTGTGTTACCCTTAAATTCAGATTTCATTTTTTCAAATTCTTTTTCTTCCATATCATAAGATACTTTCAAGAACTTTCTATTTAGTAGTCTATCAGATAGATCTTTTAGTATTTCATCATCTTCTGTTTTTAAAATTTTAAACAAATTAAACATACTATAGTCATCTAGATAGATGTACTTAACTAAAGGCATTGGTTTATTTTCAAAAACCTCTTTAAATAAATCAACAGATTCAATATTTTTGAAATTATATCCTTCATTATATAAATCCTTAAATCTCTTAAATCACATTTTAAATGTATTATCAAAAGCTGTAGATATTTTATGTTCATATACTTGTCTAAACATATGATATCTTCCTAGTAAAAAATTTTCTATCGCATTCATAGTTTTGCTTGCAAAAACAATTTTACCTTCAACCACTTTTGCATTCCTAATTATTCAATCAATGTCCGGTTTTGAATAATTAACTCCAGCTCCAATTGAATCTCTTTGTAAGTAATCAAGTCTATCTGCATCCAACTGACTTGAAACAAGGGAATTGACTATTTGGTTATCGTGTCTACCCTCAATAACAGAAATAACTTCTTCTGGGTCAATATTATGTTTTAGTAAGACCTTATTAATTTGGGTATTACCTTTTATCAAATCAACTGTGTAATCTTCGTGGTGTCTAGTTGTTACTAATTCAAATGTGTGTGAGAATGGCCCGTGACCAATATCGTGAAGTAATCCAGATATCTTTAAAACCTTTTTATCTTTTTCTGATATGTGTTTGTCAATTTCGCTATTCTCTAAAAATTTACAAATTACATGATAGACCCCTATACAATGTGAGAATCTTGTATGATTTGCACTTGGGAAAACAAATTGTCCTCCTCCAAGTTGGATTATTCTTCTTAATCTTTGGAATTCATCTGTATCAATTAAGTCAGTAAAAACTGAATCTTCAATATAGACTTCTCCGTGAACATTATCTCTTATAAATTTTTCCATGTTGCACCTCTTTTATTTAATGCTATTAATGTTTTCTAAAACTTTTTCTTTACCAATTAAAGAAATTGTTTTAGCTAATTCAGGACCATGCTCACTTAAAGTTGTATATATTCTAACTGGCATAAATAAATCTCTACCCTTTTTACCAGAATTGTTACCAGCCTCTTTTATTAAAGTTTTGATGTTATCTTCACTAAAGTCTTCCATAACTTCAATTTCTTTTTTTAAGAAATCTATCATTTCTTTTAAATCATCAAATTCTTTTAAAACTTCTCTTGTTTTGTCATCAATTTGTTTTTCAAAAAATATATCTAGGTGGTCATTAATTTGAACTCCAAACTCAAGTTCTTTTTTAAACAGCAACAGGACTGATTCAACTCATTTTTGATCTCTATTTGATAAATCAAACTTAGTTTGATCAACAAAGTTGATTACAAATTTAGTAAAGTCTTCTTCTGACATTTTTTTAATTCATTGACTGTTGATTCATTTCATTTTAACCATATCGAAAGTACTTGGAGATTTAGTGAATCTCTTTTCATCAAATATTTTTACTAAATCATCTTTTGTAAAAATTTCTTGCTCATTGTTAGGACTTCATCCCAATAAAGAAATGTAGTTAAAGATTGCTTCTGGTAGGTATCCTTGTTCTCTGTATTGAGAAATAAAGAACACTGCATTTCCACTTCTTTTTGAAAGCTTTTTCTTAGTTTCATCAACAATTAAAGTTAAGTGACAGAATCTTGGTTCTTCTCAACCAAAAGCCTCATAAATCATACACTGTCTTGGTGTATTAGAGATGTGTTCTTCACCACGAACAACATGAGTTATTTTCATTTCATAATCATCAACCACAACCGCAAAGTTATAAGTTGCAATCCCGTTTGATTTTAGAATAACGAAATCACCAATTTCTTTTGAATTAAATTCAACATCTCCACGAACAATATCATTTATTTTATAAATTTTATTTTCCGGAACTTTAAATCTAATATTATACGGTTTTGTTTCGTCTTCAACTTTGTTCAGCAAACATTTTCTGTTGTATTGAGGTGCTACAATCCCTTTTTCCAATTGAGCTTCACGATCTCTTTCTAACTCTTCTGGTGTACAGTAGCATTTATAAGCTTTACCTTGTTTGATTAGTTTGTTTGAATAATCTTTATAAACATCAAACTTTTGAGATTGCATGTATTTACCGTAGCCATCTTTTGGAGCTCTAAATGATTCGTCAGGAATTATCCCCAATCACTCCATATTATCAAATTGAGATTCTATTGCACCGTCAACATTTCTTTCCACATCGGTATCTTCAATTCTTAAAATGAAATCTCCACCAAAGTGTTTTGCAAATAAATAATTCATCAATGCAGTTCTCGTATTACCAATGTGCAGGTGTCCAGTTGGGCTTGGTGCGTATCTTAATCTAATTTTACTCATTTTATTTTCCCTCTTCTTTGTAAATTAATACATTACTATAACTAGTTATTATATTTGTGAAGTTTCCTTCTGTTGTTGTTGCTTTTACAGATATTTTATCTATTTCTATATTTAAAACATTTGAAATGTTTTCTTTGATTTTAATCTTTCAATCAGTTAATTTAGGAGAATCTAATTCTATCAGTAAATCTATATTTGATATTTTAAAGCCTCTTTCTGAAAGGATTTTATTTGCTTCAATCACCATTGTTGATGAATCAAAGTTTTCTTCCATTGTCTTTTGATTGTAATTTTGCCCAAGATCTTCAAGACCTAAGGCACCAAATATTGATTCTGCAAGAGAATGAAAAATTACATCGCCATCACTGTAAGCCTGAACCCCTTTATCGCAAGGGATATTAATTCCACCAAGAATAATTTTGTTCCCATCAATTAAGTTGTGTGTGTCTTTTGAAAATCCAACTTTGAATATCATATTTACTCCTTATAACAAATTGATTATAAAATAAAAAACGATTTATAACTAATTAAGTTAATAAATCATTCATTTTTATCTATTAAATTTGAAGAAACATACATCGCCATCTTGAACAATATAGTTTTTACCTTCTAATTTTATTTTTCCACTATTTTTTAATGATTGTTCATCGCCAAGTTCAAAGATGTCTTCACATCTGTAAACATCTGCTTTAATAAATCCTTTTTCAAAGTCTGTATGGATGATTCCGGCACATTGAGGTGCGGTTGAACCCTCTTTAAATTGTCACCCTCTTGCTTCTTGGGGACCACAAGTGAAGTAAGTTTTTAAACCCAAAGTTGAATAAGCAGCTCTAATTAATTGTTCTAATCCAGATGTTTCAATTCCGGCATCACTCAAGAAAACTTCTTTATCATCTTTGTCCAGTTCGCTCAATTCTTCTTCTATCTTTGCAGATATTTTAACAACTGGCGAATTACATGATGCTCCATATTCTTTTACCAATTTAACATATTGATTATCTTCTCTAACTTCATCTTCTCCAACATTTGCTACATAAATAAATTTCTTAGTAGTTAATAATTGGAATGATTTAATAGCTATTTTTTCTTCTTCGTCAAATTCTAATTTATTTAATAATTTACCTTCTGATAGTTGAGTTTCGAGTCTTTTTAATAAGTTGTATTCAAATACAGTATCTTTATCTTTTCCTGATTTAAATTTTGGTTCAACTTTAGCTAGTCTTTTTTTAACACTTGATTCATCAGCTAAGATTAATTCTAATTCTATTATTTCAATATCTCTAATAGGATCAACACTACCTTCAACGTGAGTTATCTCTTTTGAATCAAAACATCTAATAACCTCACAAATCGCATCAGTTTCTCTGATGTTGGCAAGGAAAGCATTCCCTAAACCCTCACCTTTACTTGCCCCCGCAATTAGACCGGCAATATCAACGAACTCAATTGTTGTATAAATAGTTTTTTTAGAACTAAATATAGTTGCTAGTTGGTCTAATCTTGAATCGGGAACTTCTACAACACCAACATTTGGTTCAATTGTTGCAAAAGGATAGTTTGCAGCTTCAACTTTTGAGTTTGTAATTGCATTAAATAATGTTGACTTACCAACATTTGGTAAACCCACTATTCCTACTTGTAATCCCATATTAATCTCCACTTTCTATTCTTTTAATATTTTTAATAAGATTTTCTTTTTTAAATTCTACAATTAAATTACTCTCAAGGTTAGATTGCAATTTATATATAGTACCAACCCTCAAAACAGTTCAATAAATTGTTTTGCTGGGGTGTGACTTCTTTAGATAAATTTTATCACCAACATTAATCGTCATCTGTTAGTCCTAAAATTTCTAAAACCCTGTTTAGATCTTCGTCATCTGAATATCTAATTGTCAATTTTCCATTATCAATTGAAACTTTAGTTCCAAGCCTTCTCATCATTTTGTTTTCCATATATACAACCGATGGTTTTTTGTTAACTATTTTCTTTTCGCTTGGATCAGCTTCACCTTTTTTGATCATTTCTTCAACTTGTCTTGCTGTGATATCATTTTCTAAAATTAATTTAAAAATTGAATCTAACAATTTTTCATTATTAACAATTGAAAGCAAAGGTTTCGCTTGACCCATAGTCACTTTTCTTTGTAACATTGCGTCTTGAACTTTTTGAGGCAAATTTAAAAGCCTCATAATATTTGCAACATGAGATCTTGATTTACCAACTCTTGTTGCGATTTCTTCTTGTTTCAACTTCAAGTTTGTTGATAATTGTTTGTAAGCAACAGCTTCTTCAATATCAAGCAAGTCTACCCTTTGAATGTTTTCAATTATGGCAAACTCTTCCATTTGTTCTGAAGTTAATTCCAAAACAACTGCAGGAATTTCTTTTAATCCAGCAATTTTGGCAGCTCTGGTTCTTCTTTCCCCTGCTATTATTTCGTTTTTATTATTAATAATAACTGGTTGAATAATTCCGTGGATTTTAATTGAAGATGCAAGTTCATTTAACTCCTCATCTTCAAAAGTTTTTCTTGGTTGATATGGGTTTGGTTTTAATAAATTTACATCAACTAAAGTTTTTTTACTATTAGCTTTTTCTTTATCATTTTCAATTACACCAACTATATCTGAAACTGATTCTCCAAAAATATCGTCCAACCCTTTAAAGTTATATTTTGATTTAGCTTTGGCCATTTTCTTTTAGCACCTCTTTTACAAATTCAATGTAAGCAATTGATCCTGCTCCATTTTTGTCATATTCAAAAATTGATTTACCTTCAATTGAAGATTCTGATATTCTAATATTTCTTGGTATAACTGATTTATAAACTTTTGGTCCAAATGTTTTCATAATTTCTTCTAAAACATCGTGAGCCAATTTTGTACGTGAATCAAACATTGTTACAAGAACACCTTCGATTGTTAAATCTGGATTTAATGTTTCTTTCACTTTTTTAATAGTTCTTAAAAGTTGTGCAACCCCGTGCATTGCGTAGTGCTCTGCTTGGATTGGAATTAATACAGTGTCAGAAATAGCTAGACCATTTCTATTAATTAATCCTAAACTTGGCGGACAATCTATTATTATGAAATCATAGTTGTCTGTTATTTTTTTTATTTCATCTCTTAGAACATTTTGATTATTAGTTTTTTGTTCTAATAAAATTAAATCTACCGCAGCTACATCTATTGAGCTGGGTGCTAAGTCAATATTTGGTTTAATGTCTTTTACTATTACTTCAGAAAGTTGCTTTTCCCCAACAAAGACATGATACATACTTAATGAATCGCTATCTATCTCAAAACCCACACCAGTTGTTGCATTGAATTGAGGATCCATATCTATAAGTAAAACCCTTTTGTTGGCAAGCGCTAAACCACATGCCAAGTTAACAGATGTTGTTGTTTTACCAACTCCACCCTTTTGATTTGAAACTGAAATTACTTTTGCCATAAATTACCTCTCATAATGATTATTATATCTTAATTATCCACTATTTTCCTAGTGGTCTTTTTCTTATTTGACTATAAAGTCTTGGGTATTCCAAAGGAGTAGGTTTATTCTTTTTATAAAATAAATTATTTCTTTCACCTAGAACTTCATCTCGTAATTCTTGTTTACCCTTAAGAACTAATCCAATTTTCTTTTCTTTACCATTTAAGTCATCTAATTCGTTGTTAACATTTTTTGATTTTAAACAAATGAATGTCCCTTCAACCTTAAGCGCTTGAACACCAACTTCCAATAATATGTTTAGTGGTGCCATTGCTCTTGATATTATTACATCAAACTTTTCTCTATTTTCAACACTATATTCTTCAGCTCTTACGTTTAGAGTTCAAATGTCCTTTAGACTTAGTTCTTTAATAACCTTCTTTAAGAAGTTAATCTTTTTACCATTTGATTCAACTAAGTATATTTTTGCAGAAGGAAACATAATTTTTAACACCATTCCAGGAAACCCCGCTCCAGTACCAATATCCAATATAGACAATCCTCCTGGATTAAATTCATTTGTGAAAATCAATGAATCATAGAAATGTTTATCTATAATTTCCTGATCTTCAGTAATTGCTGTAAGGTTATGAATCTTATTTTCTTCTTGAAGAATGTTTTTGTATTTAATTAGATTTTCTTTTTGCTTTTCATTAAGCTCAATTTTCAAATCTTTAAATCTATCTCAATTCATGATGCCTCCATATAAAAAATAAAAAAAGCTTGCGCCTTTTTTATTTTACATTACTTTTTCTTTTAAATTTTTCAATTTCTAATTCTTTATTATATTTAAATCAATTTTTAGGATTCAGCCTTAAAACAAAATCATTTGTTTCAATATCTTGTTTAGATATTAAACACTCATTTACCACCCAAACCACAAATATAATTATCGAGAATACAATTAAAAGCATTGGATCAATAAATTCTTTTTGAAGAAATCTATCAATCAAGAATACATAATAAATATATCCAACCATAACAGTTACTAATATTGTGGTTATTATACCAATAACAAATCCACCTTTAATCTTTCTGACCTCTACCTTTCCTGATTTTCTATTTTTTAAAACACCAATCATTATTATTAAATAAGCAGTAAATGCAAATATAACCGTAGTGCTCGAAGCTAGGTCAGCAACCAAAAAGTAATTTATTTCTGTTGTTCCATCAGGATTAGAGGCATAACCAATAGCTATTGAAATAGCCAAAAATAAAATATATACAGATAAAGTTATTGACATCGAGATATATCCGGACTTAATCAAACTAATTTTTGCTTGTTTAGCTTTATTAAAAATAAAACCTTCTTCAACTGCGGATTGAACTGTTTTTGGCATTAAAGTTGTATATCCATTAACAACAGTAAATAAAGTGCAAGTTATTATTATTTTAAATAACAAAGCAACTCAAGGTGTATCTCGGAATAAATTGTTAAAGAAGCCAAATATATCTCCATCCTCAGCACCAAAGAAAATTCCAACAGTTATTAATAAGTAGAATATTGTGACTGCAATAATTGCAGTTAACATTGCCGGAGCAACAACTTCTTTGTGTTCGCAATCCTTTTGTAATGTAGCAGCATATATAAATCCATCGAAAGCAAATAATATTGGAACAGCAGTTGCGAAAAACAAATTAAAAACATTTGAATTGTTTTCTGGCCATTCTTCGCTAGGATTAAATGAATTTGCTCCACTTGGATCTTTTATAAAAATTGCAAAACCACCAACAACAACACACATTAAAGGAATAAATTTAATAAAGGTGAATACACTTTGTATTAATTTGCTTGGCTTGCTTGTATATGTGTTCATTAATGAAAAACCAACAAGAATAACTGTAGAAATAAATATTTTAAGAGCCATAAACCCTTCTCTACCCATTGTTTCAACAAATTTATTACCCGTGAATGATTCAATTCCCTCAAAGAAAGTTTTTACTATAAAAAGAGCACCTATGCTTGTTAAAATTGGTAAATACATGCATACATACATTATTGAAAACAATGATGCAGTTTTTCTATTTACAAATGTGTTTGCTCAACTTTGAGCTGTTGAGTGTCCTGATTTTGTTTTGGAAGATGCAGCCTCTATAAAAGTCAACATCATCAAAGAACAAAGAACACCAATAAAAACTCAAACAGCCAAAGCTAAATATGGATTTCCATTGGCTTGAGCCAATACACCATTTGGTCCAGAATTTTTTAAATAAATTCCTCCACCAACAACAACTCCGAAAACCATTGAAAAGATAGTTAAAAATTCAAAAGTTTTGTTTTTTGCTTTATTGGATTTGTTAACTTTTATCATTCTTAATTACCTCTCTTTTCCTTATATTCTTTTATACTTTTTTGTCTATCATACTTAAATCAATTTTTTGGATTGATTCTTAAGTAGAAATCATTTAATTCTATATTTTGCCTTGATATGATAGATTCATTTACAACTCAAGCTATAGATAATATAACCAAAAAGAAAATTCACATAATCGGACCAACCAGATCTTCACCCATAAACAAAGGACTAAATATATTTAAATAATGAATGAATGCCAACATAAATATCAACATAGACGTTGAGAACACACCTGCAAAATATGCTCCTTTGACTTTTCTCACTTCTACTTTTTTTGTTTTTCTGTTTATTAACATACTAATCAAAATGGGTAAATCTAATAAATAAACTATTATTATTGTTGAATCAGAAGAAAGATATGCAGTATATAAATATCCATCATCTCCTGTTATTGATTTTGGTAATAATAAACTTGAACCAACAAAAACAATAAAGAATATTGCAACAATCACCATGGCAATTCAACTAGATTTAACTTTAGAAAGTTCCGTTCCATCTTTTGAGTAAACAAATTTTTCCTCAATTGAAGCTCTTATAACAAGTGGGTAAATAACACTATATGCATTAACCATTGTTAATAATGTTATTGTTATAACTAAATTAAATGCAAAATGAATTTTAGGTTTACCTGCAAAAATATTTAATATATTCCCATCAGTTGCTCCCATAAATATTGCAACACTTATTACAATATAAAATACCGAAACAGCAACTATTCCAGTCATCATTGCCGGGGCGACAACTTCTTTGTGTTCGCAATCTTTTTGAATTCCCGCAGAGTCTAAAAATCCATCAAACGCAAACATAATTGGAATCATTGTCATGAAAACATTTTTAAATTTAACTCTTTCAACATTTTCAGGATCAAACGAACTTGGATTTCCCATTGCAAAGAAAGTAATTCCAGCAATTAAAACCGTTAGTAACGGTATAAACTTTAAAAAAGATAATGCTGTTTGCAAAATTTTTCCTGGTTTTGATGTGTATGCATTCATAACTTGAAATAACAACAGCATAATAGCTGCAACAAATATTTCAATAGTAACCCTAACTTCATAACTCATTAAACTTGAGTTTTCATCTCCGGTTGTAGCTTTGTAAATAATGTCTATCGATTGAAAGAAGCTGCTTGTTGTGAATAGAGCTCCAATAATAATAAGCACAGGTAAATAAATTAGTGCATAAAGTATCGTTACAAGAGAACCATATCTTCTCCCAACAAATCTACCAGCTCAAGCTGTTAAAGTGTTGTGATCTCCTTTTTTAGTAGATGTAGATATTTCAATAAACGCCAACATCATCATGCAACAAAAAACTGCCATTAAAGTTCATATAGCAATTGCAAGATATGGATTATTTCCAGCTTTTGAAAGTACTCCATTGTCTCCGGCATTTTTTAAATATATACCACTACCAACAACAATACCAAACGTCATTGAAAACACAGAAAGGAATTCATAAATTTTATTCTTGGTTTTATTTTTTTTATTTACCTTAACCATGTTTCTATACCTCGTTATATTTTTTCTTTAAGTGGAAAAGTAACATTTGAATATCTGCGGGGTTAACTCCAGTTATTCTTGATGCTTGTCCTATTGAGACTGGTCTGACTTTTTCAAACTTTTGTCTTGCTTCTACAGCAATATTTTCAACTTTTGAATAATCAATATCTTTTGGAATTTGTTTGTTTTCCAATCTCACAAATTTTTCAATAGTTTCATTTTCCTTTTTAATGTAACCTTCAAATCTAATTAAGATTAGTAAAGTTTGAAGTTGTTGCTTAGATAATTCATTTAACTCTTTAATATATTTTTTGAATATATTAATATCTACTTTTGGTTGTTTTAAGATTTCATAAGCACTAAATCCTTGATTCAAAATAGCTTGATCCTTTTCTTTTAGTTCCAGTGCCAATTCTGTTTTGGGACTAAATCTAATTTCTTTTAGCAATTCTATTTTATCGAAAATTTCCTTTTCAAAAGCTTGATGCACTTTTCATTGTTCTTCAGAGATCAATCCTACTTCATAACCATATTTTCTTAATCTCATTTCTGAATTATCATTTCTAAGCGTCAATCTATTTTCAGCTCTACTTGTTAATAATCTATATGGTTCAATAACACCTTTGTTGATTAAATCGTCAATCATAACTCCAATATAAGATTCATTTCTTTTCATAATCAAAGGTTCTTTATTGTCAATTTTTCTTACAGCATTTATTCCTGCAATCAAACCTTGACCAGCAGCTTCTTCATAACCACTAGTGCCATTTATTTGTCCTGCTAAAAATAAATTTTCTACCATTTTTAATTCTAAGGATAATTTTAATTGTTGAGGGTCAACACAATCATATTCAATTGCATAAGCTCACTTGTCAACAATTACATTTTCAAAACCAGGTAGACTTCTTAACATTTTATCTTGAACATCAATTGGCATTGAAGTTGAAAAACCTTGTACATAGAAAGTGTCTAATGATTTTGATTCTGGTTCTAAAAATATTTGATGAGTTTCTTTTGTATTGAATCTAACAATCTTATCTTCAAAACTTGGACAGTATCTTGGTCCTACTGATTCGATTTGTCCAGAGTACATTGCTGACTTATGTAAATTGTCTTCAATTATTTTCTTTGTCTCTGGGGTTGAGTGAATTAAATAACAAACTTCTTGCTCTTCGTACGGCAAAAATTTTTCTGTAGAAAATGAAAATGCTAAATTTTCATTAGTACCAGGTTCGATAATTGCTTTTGATAAGTCGATTGAATCAATTTTAACCCTTGGAGGAGTACCGGTTTTAAATCTAAAAGTTCTTAACCCCAATTTTACCAAAGTTTCACTTAGAGACTTTGTTGTTATTTCATCATTAGGTCCACCTTCATATTTTTCTTCACCTCTATAAATTAAAGATGAAAGATAAGTTCCGGTTGTCAGAACAACAGCTTCACAAAATATTTCTTTTCCATCTTCCAACAAAACTGACTTAACTTTATTACTGGAGTCTAAGGAAATATCTTTAACAACTCCAACATAAAGCTCTAAGTTTTCTTGTTTTTCAACAACACTTTGCATATATTTTGAGTATTCAATTTTATCAGACTGAGCCCTTAGTGCCCATATACCAGGTCCTCTTGATGAGTTTAAAAGTTTCATTTGCAAAGCAGTTGCATCTGCAGCTTTACCCATTTCTCCACCAAGTGAATCAATCTCTCTAACAACTATTCCTTTTGCGGGTCCACCCACTGATGGATTACATGGCATAGTTGCAATTTTATCTTTATATAAATTTACTAGGATTGTTTTTTTTCCTAATCTTGCAGAAGCTAATGCAGCTTCCACTCCAGCGTGGCCCGCACCAACAACAACTATATCAGCTTGCATGTGCACGCCTCCATTCTAAAAACTTATTTTATTCTTTCAAATAAAACTAACTTGTCAATAATTTTTTCATAATCAAAATTGCTTTTCATATTTTCAAAATTTATTTCTTCTGGTTTTAATCCCATTTGTTTAATCATACTTGGATAAGTTTTAACCAATATTGGTTTTAGTAGATAAGAAATTATTACAATGTTTTTTTGTAACACAGAAAGTACTTCAAGAAGTTCATCATTCTTTCCTTCTTTTTCTAAAACTCAAGGTTTTGAGTCTTCAATATATTTATTACACTCTTGTCCTAATTTTAAAACCAATTGTGTAGCTTCTGACATATTATAAATGTCCATTAATTTTTTATAATCTTCAATAGTTTCAAAACCCTTTTGAACTAATCAGTGATTTGAAGTATCTTTTTTAGGAAGTTGTCCGTCGAAATATTTTATAATCATGTTTGAAACTCTTGAGATTAAGTTACCAACATTATTTGCTAAGTTGTTGTTAAATGATTCTATAAATAGATCATTTGTAAAACTTCCGTCTTTATCTGTTGGCAAATTATTTATAATATAAAATCTTAAAGCATCACTTGAATATGTGTTTATAATTTCAACTGGATCTAAAACATTTCCAATTGATTTAGACATTTTTTTATCTCCACTTAGAATTCATCCGTGTGACAATAATTTGTCTGGCGTTTTTAAACCCAGTGACTCCAACATTACGGGTCAGTATATTGAGTGAAATCTTGTGATTTCTTTTCCAATTATTTGTAAAACCTCTGAATCTTCACTTCAGAATTTTTTTAATAATGAATCATCATTAGATTTGTAACCTAGTGCAGTAATATAATTTGATAAGGCATCTAACCAAACATAAATAACATGATTTGGATTTTCCTTTATTTGAATTCCTCAATTAAAACCAACTCTTGTTACAGATAAATCTTCGAGATCATTATTAATGAAGTTATTTAGCATTTCTTTTTTTCTTGTTTCTGGTTCTAAGAAATTGGTTGCAAATAAATCTTGCAAGTATTTTTGAAATTTTGAAACTCGCAACATGTAAGTTTCTTCTTCAAAGTCGCCAGCTTCTTTTCCACAAACGTTGTGATGAAATGTTTCATCCATTTGTTCTGAAGTTAAAAACTCTTCACAACTTATACAATACTTACCTTTGTAAGTTGAAGGATAAATTAAATCCTTTTCTAATAAAGACGAAAATATTTCTTTAACTGCAAAAACATGATCATCATCAGTTGTTCTAATAAATCGATCATATTCTATATCTAAAATTTTCCATAAATCTACAAAACCTTTAACAATACCATCAACATATTCTTTAGGGCTTAGATTATTTTCTTGTGCCTTTTGTTCAATTTTTTGACCATGCTCATCTGAACCAGTTAAAAAGAAAACTTCATATCCCTTTTCTTTTTTATATCTAGAAATAACATCAGCTAGAGTTGTTGTATATGCATGACCTATGTGTAGGTTTCCGCTCGGGTAGTATATTGGGGTTGTTACATAAAAAGCTTTTTTCATAATTATTCTTCTGTTGAAAGACTGTAAATTCCTTTAAGTCCTCTATAACTTTCTTTATAAGTTAGACCATATCCAACTATAAAAACATCTTCCAACTTAAATAATGATGTACTTTCTAGTTCGACAGTTCTATCTTTGCTGTTCTTTTCTATTAAGTTTAAAATTTGAACATTTGCAGGTTCCTCTTTTTGAACAAGGTTATTTAATCTTTCTAATCTGTTACCTTTGTTCAAAACATCGTTTACAATTAAGACATTTTTATCTTTTAAAGTATGTTTTAAACCAAGATCAATGATTTGATCTTCGTCTTCTTTTGGATTAGTTACGAATTGAATTGTTACATCAATTGGTAATTCTCTAATTAAATCTGCAATGAAGATAAAAGAGCTTGATAGATCCGCTACAATTGTTAATTGTTGACCTTCATATGCTTTTCCTAAATCTGTACCAGCTTTTGAAATTGCTGCCTTGATTTCCTCTTCTGTTATTAAAGTCACTAATTTTTGATTATCCATGATTATTCATCACCCTTCTAAACATTTTCTCAACGTTTCTTGTGAAAAAGTTAATATCAAAAAGATTTTCTAATTCATTTTTATCATTAATGAAGTTCATAATTCCATTTTCAACTAAAACATCTTTAAATTCTCTTTTTGTACTCTGACATTCTAAAGTACATTTTTGGATGAAGTCATATACTTCTTCTCTTGAAAATTCATAATTCATTAAAATATAAGTTAATATTCTTTGACTAAAGAATATTCCTTTTTGCTCATTAATATGTATATCTATTTTATCTTTATTAATTACTAAGTCATTTATAGTAGAAGTCATTCTCTTTGATACATATATAATTATATTATAAATATCAGGAAAAACTAGTCTTTCGTTAGAACTATGTGATATGTCTCTTTCGTGTCATAAAACATTATTTTCAAAAGCGGTATTAACAAATGATCTTGCATATCTTGATAAACCACATATATTCTCTGAACTTATTGGATTTTTTTTGTGAGGCATTGAACTAGATCCCTTTTGACCTTTACCAAAACCTTCACATATTTCTTGAACTTCACTTCTTTGGAAGTGTCTTATTTCTGTTGATATCTTTTCTAAAGTTGATGCAATATTTGCAATTACAGATATTAAAAAGGCGTGTCTATCTCTTTGTGTTACTTGCGTTGAAATGTTGTCTAAGTTTAAATTCATTGCTTTTGCAACATACTCCTCAACTTCTATTTCTAAATTTGCATAGTTACCCATTGACCCAGATATTTTAGCCACTTCAATTTGTTTTCTTGCCAAATCCAATCTTTCGATTTGTCTATTAATTTCGTCAAATCATAACAAAAACTTTAGTCCTAAAGATGTGGGTTCCCCATACATTCCATGAGTTCTTCCCATTATAATTATTTCTTTTGTTTCATTTGCTTTTTCTTTTAAAACTGCTGATAATTCTTTTAAAACTTTTTCTAAAAATTCATTTGATTGCTGAATCATTTTGTTTTGAGCAGTATCAACAATGTCAGTAGAAGTTAGTCCTAGGTGAATTCATTTCTTTTCTGAACCTAATGTTTCAGAAATCATTCGAGTAAAAGCTACAACGTCGTGTTTTGTTTCTTGTTCAATTTCAAGCATTCTTTTTATATCAACTTTAGATTTTTGAGAAATTACTTTTGCATCTTCACTAGGAACAACACCAAGAGATACTCATGCATTAACAACTTCTTTTTCAACATCTAATCAGATATCTAACTTATTTTCGTCAGCTCAAATTTTTTCAATTTCTTTTATTGAATAACGTTCTATCATTTACTTCACCTCCATTAAAATATATTTTCTAGTAATATTGTTTGTTCTCTGTCTGGTCCTACTGAAAATCCAGAGATTGGAACTTCACATATTTTCTCCATCATTTTTAAATATTTTTTTGCAGCATCAGGTAATTGATCAAAAGATTTAACTTGAGTTATATCTTCTTTTCATCCTGGATTTGACATATAAACCGGTTTGCATTTTTCATATTTTTGATTAGTACTTGGTACACTATTAATTTCTTTTCCATCTAACTCATATCTAACACAAATATTAATTTCATCTATACCAGAAAGAACATCTAACAAAGTAATGAACATTGAATCAATACCTGAGGTTCTGATTGCGTGTTTTAAAGCTACAGCATCTAATCAACCAACCCTTCTTGGTCTTTTTGTGTTTGAACCGTACTCATGTCCACGCTCTCTAATTCCATCACCAATTTCGTTTGTTAATTCTGTTGGAAACGCACCAGCACCAACTCTTGTTGAGTAAGCTTTTACAACACCCATTGTAGAGTCAATTAATTTATGACTAATACCACTACCAGTTGAAGCGTTGTTAGCAGAAGTGTTTGAACTTGTAACATATGGATAAGTTCCATGATCAATATCAAGCAAGGCGCCCTGAGCCCCTTCAAATAAAACTTTTTTTCCATCTTTGATTGCATTTTCAATAAAGATGTCAGTGTCAATAACTTTATCTTTGATTGCATTATAAGCATTTATTAAATCATTATATGTATCTTCAAAATTTAAAGGTTCAACCCCAAACATTGTTTGTAAAAATTTCATTTGATAATCAAAAACAGATTGAAATCTTTCTTTAAAATTATCATCTTCCAACTCACCAAGTCTGATTCCTAATCTAGAAACTTTATCTTGATATGCCGGACCTATGCCTCTTTTTGTTGTTCCGATTTTATTTGCTCCACGAGCCTCTTCTTGAGCCTCATCAATTTTAATATGGTAAGGAAGGATTAATTGAACTCTATCAGAAATTAACAGGTTACCATAGTCCACACCACTTTTTTTTATAACTTCAAACTCTTTAACAAGATTAATCAAATTAACAACACAGCCATTTGCAATTATGTTTGTCACTTTTTTATTAAATATACCTGAAGGTATGATTGTAACTTTGTGCTTTTGCCCATTAAAATTAATTACATGTCCTGCATTATCTCCACCAGCAAACCTAACAACAACATCTGCTCTTTGAGCAAAATAGTCTGTCATTTTACCCTTTCCTTCATCTCCTCATTGAGATCCAACAACAACTAATGAATTATATTTTTCCATTTTTTCTCCTTAATTGTATTTGTTCATAATTTTTTTTAGATCTGAGTCTAAAACAAAATCTTCAACAAAACCTGAAATGTCTGATACATTTTCTTTTATTAAATTTATTTCTTCTGCATTCATTTTAGAAAGAACTCAGTCAACTATTTTGTATTGACCAGGTTCCCCAATTCCAATTTTTAATCTATTAAATTTTTCAGTTTTTAGGTGACTTATTATATTTTTAATTCCGTTATGACCGCCGGCACTTCCGTTGTCTCTAAATCTTATATCGGCCATTGATAAATCTTTATCATCATATATAACAATAAAATCTTCAATATTAATTTTGTAATAGTTCATTATTGATATTACAGCTTCTCCAGAAAGATTCATAAAAGTTTGTGGTTTTACAAACAAAACCTTTTCACCTTTTATATTAGAAAAGAATATTTGTGATTTAAAATCTTCTGTTTCTTTTTGAAAACCATACTTTTCCAACAATAAGTCAATTGCTATAAATCCAGCATTGTGTCTTGTAATAGTATAGTTCGATCCAGGATTGCCTAAACCTACAATTAGTTTTGGCATTTTATTTTTTAAATCCTTTTGTGTATTCTTCGACTCTTTTTACAATGTCGTTTTGCTCATCATTGTAAACACCTGTTAGTGATGATTCTTCATAAGAACTTTGAATCATTCTTGCCAATAACTTAGCAACAGATATAATTTTTAAGTTTTTAAATCTTCTTTCTTCTGGAATTTCGATTGTGTCTGTAACAACAACTTGTTTTACAGTCCCATCGTTTATTACTTTTTCCATTTTTGAAACAGCTTCGCCATTAAATAATCCGTGGCAAGCTATAATATAGATTTCTTTAGCCCCTTGCTCTTTTAATGCTTGAGCACCTTTTATTATGGTTCCACCTGTATCAATCATGTCATCAATAATGAAACATGTTTTATCTTTAACATCACCAAGTATAAATTCAACTTCGGCTTTGTTTGGTTCTGGACGCCTTTTTGCAATAACTGCAATTCCGTTTGTTATGTTACCTGTGTATTTAGCCACACCATGAACCCTTGTTAAACCACCGTGATCTGGTGATACCAATATACATTGTTCTGGGTCTAATTTTTCAGCAACAATTGTATCAATAATTTCTGAAGCTACTATTTGAGCAGTTGAGAAGTTATCAATTGGAATATTAAAGAATCCCATAATTTGTGCAGAGTGAAGATCAACAGTAATAACCCTGTGCACTCCCGCTGTTTCGATTAAGTTTGCTACCAATCTTGAAGTAATTGGTTGTCTACCTTTTGCTTTTCTATCTTGACGAGCATATCCAAAGTATGGTATTACTACATTTATTTTTGCAGCACTGGCTCTTTTAAAAGCATCAACAGCTATTAATAACTCTATTAAGTTATCATTAACTGGTTGATTTGTTGATTGAATAATGTAAATTTCTTGTCCCCTTACAGAGTCAAGAGATTGAACAATCATTTCACCATCCAAAAATTTAGATGTCTTTGCTTGTGATTCCTCAACCCCCAAGATATCACAAACCTTTTTAGTTAAACTTCGATTTGATGATAAACCGAAAATCATAATGTCTTTTTTGTTCATAAATATAAGTCTCCTTAAATATAATATCAAATTTTTAACACTCCTTTTAAGCAATTACTAAATTAAAAAACATTGAATATGAGAGCTATTCTTGAATAACTACAAGAGAAAATATGAAAGTTTCGGCCTTCTAGACAATGTTTTTTATACAAGAGCATTTAATTTGGGTTATAAAAATCAAATTTTAAGGCAAAATTAGGGAATTTATACAAATTAATATATAATTATTTAGAATATTTAAGGGCAAAACCCTTGAAATTACTTTTTATAAGTCTTAAGGACTTTTTTTATTGAGAAATTATGGAGGACATAACTGTGGGATTAGTTTTTTTAGAGAATTTATCACATGCAAATGGTGGTAAAAAGTTATACGATAGCACTTCTTTTAGATTGAATAGAGGGGAACATATTGCCTTAATTGGACCAAATGGTGCAGGTAAAACAACGTTGTTAAATATTATCGCAGGTAAAATGCCCTCAGACAAAGGCGATTTGAAAATTCACCCCAAAACAAAGATTGGTTATTTAGATCAACACCAGGAAGTTGATATGGAAGAAACTGTTGACCAATATTTAAAAGGAGCATTTTCTGAGTTATTTGAACTTGAAGCTCGTATGAATAAAATCTATGAAGATATGGCAATAGAATACAAAGAAGAGGATTTAGTAAAGGCTCTTGCATATCAAGACACACTTAATTTAAATGAATTTGATTCAATAGACAAAAGAATCGGTAACTTAGTTACTGGTTTGGGTATAGGGTTGGATAAATTAGATAAAAAAATGGGTGAGCTGAGTGGTGGACAAAGAGGTAAAGTAATTTTAGCCAAACTTTTATTAAGTGGAGATGATTTTTTATTACTTGATGAGCCGACAAACTTCTTGGACTTAGAACAAGTTAAATGATTAGCTAAATTTTTACAATCATTTGAAAAAGCATTTATTATGGTTTCTCATGACAATGATTTTATAAATAAAACTTGTGGAATAATTTATGCATTAGAAAATTTAAAATTAACTAGATATGTAGGAAACTACGATAAATATTTAGAAGAGGTAGAAATACAAAGAGAACAATATGATAAGGCTTTTGTTTCTCAACAAAAGGAAATCAAAAAACTTGAAACATATGTCGCCAAAAACAAAGCAAGAGCTTCAACTGCTAAATCAGCTCAATCTAGACAAAAACAACTAGAAAAAATAGATGTTATGCAAGAGAGAAGAGATTTAACAAAACCCAAATTCAGTTTTAATTATAAGAGACCAAGCACAAATGTTATTGTTAGAGCAGAAAATCTAGTAATTGGATATGATTCTCCCCTTTTACATGCTCTTAATTTTGAATTGAGAGAAGGAGAGAAATGTATTATAAGTGGTAGAAATGGTATCGGTAAGACAACCTTCTTAAAAACTATGTCTACAGAAATACCTTCTTTTGATGGTAAGGTTGAATTGGGTAACGCTGTTGAGTATGCATACTTCAAACAAATTGAAGATGTTAAAGGAATTACTCCAGTTGCTTATTTGATGGACAGATTTAATGACATTACAGAATCTGAAGCAAGAGCAAAAATTGCTCAGTTTGGAGTTAAAAGTGGTTTAATGATGCAACCAATGGAGAAACTTTCAGGTGGAGAACAAACTAGAGTTAGACTAGCAGCCCTAAGTATGATTCCGTGTAGTTTACTTGTTCTTGACGAACCAACAAACCATATTGATGTTTTAGCAAAAGAAGCCTTGCTAGAGGCAATTGAAAACTTTAAAGGAACAGTAATATTAACCACTCATGATATTAACTTTTCTACAAATTGAGCCAACAGGACTTTGGATTTCTCAGAATTAGTGTAAAATATTTTTATACCTGGGGAGGTGCATAATATGAATAAAGATTTTGATTCAGGATGCTTCAAATGTATTGAAGAAATGCAAAAAACAAACCAAGGAGGAGCAGCTGCAAGTATATTAGCCATGAAAATGCAACAAGGTGTTGCCAACCAAGATTTAGATAATATACATTTATGCTCAAAACACGCTTAAAAAAACTAGTTTACTTAGATAAACTAGTTTTTTTAATAAATGTCGAACCAGAACCGCTCATTTGACCCATTTCTCTATACTCTATAAGTTCTGGATATAATTTTAATGCTGGTATTTCTAGCATGTTGCTCTCATACTTATTTTTTCACGCTTCGATTTCATCAAATTTTTCATAAACTTCTTTTGTATTACAATTGACCCCTGTAATAATTAAATCCTTAAATTTGATTTTAACTTCTTTTTTAGTTTTTTTTACTTTTTCTCCATAACCTTTAACGATTGCTGTTTTGTAACCTTTAATAAAGAAATAACAATCCATCCCTATTTTTTCAGCTATTTTTTTTAATATTTTTTTATTATTTGTAAAGTGCTTTGCAACAGCAATTGCATTACTACTTCCACCACCAAGACCAGATCCAATTGGTATATTTTTTTGTACCCTTATTTTATAAAAGGAGTTAATTATATTTTCTTCTCTTAAAATTTTAAGAACTTTAAATATGAAATTTTCTTTTTCAAGTTCCTTTACATTACAAAATAAAGTATCTTTATATTCTGTTGATTCTTCAATTTCAATTTCATCATAAAAATCTTCTACAATTGTGAATAAAGAATGAATTTTATGGAATTCATTATACTTCCTTTTAACCTTTAGATTGATGTTAACCTTTGCATAACTCTTAATCATTTAAATTTACCTCATTGTATATTTCTATAAATTTATTAATATCGATATTTTCTGGTCTCAAGTTAGATTCTAAATTAATTTTATTTAGAATCTCTTGCGCTTTTTCTTTGTTGTTTGTTACATTCGATAGGTTATTAAGTATTGTCTTTCTTTTATTATTAAATATTTTTCTAACAAAACCAACAAACTTAACGTCATCTTTTATTTTAGATAAATTATTCTCATTAAAATCAAAAGTTATAATTGCCGAGTCTACTTTAGGAATTGGTTTGAACATACTTTTGTTTACAGTGAATTCATATTTAACTTCAGAATAAAGTTGGGCAGCAACAGATAAATTGTTATAATTATTTTCATTTGCCTTAGCACAAATTCTTTGTGCGACTTCTTTTTGAACCATAAATATGGCTTTGTCTAAAATTTTTGAAACATTTAATGTTCTAAAAATGATTTCACTTGTTATGTAATAAGGGGTATTTGAAATTAGAGAAACCCTTTTAAATTTATTTTTTTCTATTAATTCTTTGTAATTAATTTCCAAACAATCTTTGATAATCAATTCAAATTTATCTGAATTGATTTCTGATTTCAAAATTGATTCCATATCTTGGTCTATTTCAATTGCGATAACTTTTGAAAATCTTTTTACAAGTTCTTTTGTTAAAGCTCCTCTACCAGGACCAATTTCTATTATTAAATGTTCTTTTTCTTGATCAAGTAAATCAATTATTTTATTTATAAGATTTTTATCTGATATAAAATTTTGACCAAATTTTTTTTTCGCAAATTCCATTAATTATTCCTCTACTATTTTTCTAATGTCTTCAACGGTTAGATTAATTAAGTTAAGTCACTTAAATAATCTCTTTGAATTTATTTTCTCACTTCAATTGTACTTTTGCGCAATTTTTTTTCTAGATTCTGGTTTAAAGAAATCATTTTGTAAAAATTCTTCTCAGCTTATACTTTCTGCATTTGTGTCAAATGTAATTAAATTTGATAAAGCCTCTTTGATATCTTCTTCTTTAGCTTCAGCTATTCCAATTTTTTTTGAATTAATTATGCTTTTCTTATTGATAAATGCATTAAAACATTTAAAATCTAAGTAGGTATTAATAGCATCACGAATTCGTAATCCTGGTCCATCTGGATCTGTAAAAATGATTACACCACGTGTGTTATTAACATCCAAAATGAAATTTAAAGTGTTTTTAGATAAGGCAAGTCCATTTGTTTCGATGGTGTCTACATTATCATTTCCAAATATTTTTTTAAGTTTGGCAGTGTCTGTAACACCCTCTACAATTACTACTTGCTTTATCTTCATAGTCGTACCTTTCTCGTGTATATATACTAGTATTTTAAATACATATATAGTATAATTATACACGAAGGGTTTTTTTCTTATAGAGGAGGAAATAAATATGGCATCATGAGATCGTAAAAGAGAATTCGTTGCTTTAGACTTAGGAACAGCTAACGTTGTTGCTTACCTAGGTGGACAAGGTATCATTTATAATGAACCTTCAACTATGGCATACGATGTTCACACAAACACAGTTATCGCGTCAGGAGAATCTGCATACGAAATGATCGGAAAAACAAATGATGACATCAGAATGGTAGTACCATTAGTTGATGGAGTTATTGCAGACTTAGATGCAGCAAAAGATTTAATTAAAATAATCTTTTCACGTATTAAATTATCAGACATCTTAAAAAATGCATTAGTAGTTCTTGCCTGCCCTTCAGGAGTTACTGAATTAGAGAGAAGTGCATTAAAACAAGTTGTTTCTGATATGGGAGCAAAAAATGTTCTTGTTGAAGAAGAAGTTAAATTATCAGCAATCGGAGCTGGAATTAACATTGCTATCGCAAGTGGACACTTAGTTGTTGACATCGGTGGAGGAACTACAGATATAGCTATTATATCTGCTGGGGACATTGTTATTTCAAGATCAATCAAAGTTGCTGGAAATCACTTTGATGAAGAAATAAGAAAATACATTCGTGCTGAATACAACGTATTAATCGGAATTAAAACTGCTGAAAAAATCAAAATTGAAATCGGTGCATTAACAAAAATAGATAATGGACGTACATTCCGTGCATTCGGACGTGACGTTATCTCTGGATTACCAAGAGAAGTAGTTATCTCACCTGATGAAGTGAAAAACGCTTTATTAGCACCATTTAGTAAAATTACAGACCTAATTGTTGAAGTTATGGAAAACACACCAGCTGAATTAGCTGGAGATATCATTAGAAATGGTATTACAATTTGTGGAGGAGGAGCTTTAATTAGAGGAATTGACACATACTTTGAATCAATTTTCCAATTAAAAGTAACTAAAGCTCAAGATCCATTACTAACAGTTATTGAAGGTACTAAAGAATACGAAAAACAAGCAGAAAAATGATTAGAAGTTGTTGAAATGCGTGATTCAAGAGAATACAACATTAAATAATAAGAGAGGAAGAAAATAATCTTCCTTTTTTATTTGCTTTTAAAAACTAAATAGTAGATTATTTTTAAAAAAGTGTTTAAACTATTTATATAGATTAAAAAGTGAGGTAATTCTTGTGGCAAGAGTAAGTTTGAGATCAAGAAGACACATTGCAATTGATATAGGTACAAGTAAAACTAGAATTTTTATAGAGCAACTCGGAATGGTGTTTAATGAAGCTAGTCTTATAGCTTTGGATTATAAGACTAGAAAAGTAATAGCAATTGGTGATGAGGCTAAAAAATTTGTGGGTAAAATGAGTGGAGCAATGCAAATTAAACATCTGTTAAAACGTGGCGTATTAACAGATATGAATTTATTAAAACTATTTTTATCAAGTATTTTATCTAAATATGAAGAAGAAACAAAAAACGCAGTTGTTACATTAGCATGTCCGATAAGTATGAGTGAACTAGAAAGAAAAGCATTGGTAGAGTCTATTAAATCTATCGGTGTCTCTCATGTTCTTGTACAAGACGATATTAAATTGGCTTTATTAGGAGCGGGATTTAATGTTTATGGGACAGACTCTTACATGTGTTTAGACATGGGGGCAGGTAAAACAACTATTGGTGTTGTTACAAACGGTGAAACAGTTAACTATAAATGATCAAAAGCATCAGGTGAAGTTATTGATCATGAAATAATAAAATATTTAAAAGCAAAAGAAGGTATTTTATTGGGTGACGTTAGTTCAGAAGCTGTTAAAATAGCTGTTGGTTCAGTTGTTAAAAGCAAAGAACCATTAAAAATTAAAGCTTATGGTTATGATTTAAATTCATCAAGACCTAAAGAAGTTGAAGTTCAAGATAAAGATATTTCAAAAATTATACTTTCGGTTTTTGGAAATATTACAAACACAATAACTTCTTTATTAGAAGAAACCCAAAGTGAAGTTGCTGGAGATATAATTAAAAACGGTTTAATAATAACAGGTGGTTTGGCAAAAATTCCAGGTGTTAAATTGTTCTTTGAGAATTTCTTTGAAATTCCAGTTGTTGTTGCTAAAAATGCAGGAACCTCTACAATTGAAGGTGCAATTATGCACAAAGATAAGACAATGGATACAATAGAAGAAATGGAATTAACAAAAACAACATATCTTTGATAATAAGACTAAGTCTTATTTTTTTATTTATAAAAAAGTAGTGATTTTTTTTATAAAATATAATAGTAGAATTTAGAGGTTGCTATGAATATATTGATAAATAAGATTAAAAGAATAATAGAACAAGCTATCAGTAAACTTGGATTAAAAGGTGGTGTTATAGTTGAAAGACCTAAGTTGATCCAAGACGCTGATTTTGCAACAAATTTCGCTTTAATAAATTCAAAAATAAATAATTCAAACCCAATTCAATTAGCAGAATTAATAGTTAACGAAATAAAAAATAATGAATTGTTTGAAAATGTGGAATTTGTAAAACCAGGTTTTATTAATTTTAGAATTAATAAAGAGTATTTATCAGAAGTTGTTCAAAATATAATTGATTTAGGAAGCGATTTTGGTAAGTCAAACAAAAAGAATAAAAAATATAATCTAGAACTTGTATCAGCAAATCCAACAGGATATTTACATGTGGGTCACGCAAGAAATGGAGCAATTGGAGATTCAGTAGCTAGAATTTTAAAATTTGCTGGTTATGATGTAGAAACAGAATACTATACAAATGATGCTGGAAATCAAATTAATATTTCAGCAGCAACCCTATTCTTTCACTACAAAGAAATTTTAGGCTTACCAGTTACAAAACCAGAAGAAACTTATGGTGGAGACATGTATCCTGAGGTTGCACAAATTTTTGTTAATGAATATAAAGACAAATTTAAAGATGTTGAAATTATTGATAATAAAATAAATAACGAGGAAGTAAATAATTTATTCAGATCTAAATCAGTTATTTATTTTATGAATGAAATCAAAAAACAACTTTCCGATTTTGGAGTAAATATAGATTTATATTCAAGTGAAGCTAAAATGTATGAGAACAACTCTATAAATAAAATAGTTGATAAATATAGGGAATTAGGAGCAACTTTTGAACAAGATGATGCTCTTTGATTAAAAACAACTCAATTTGGAGACGACAAAGATAGAGTTCTTAAAAAAACAGATGGTAGTTTTACTTACATCACTCCGGACATTGCAGCTCACAGCGATAGAATTGAAAGATCTAAAGCAGATAAATATATAAATTTCTGAGGCGGAGACCACCATGGTTATATAGTTAGACTAAGATCAGGGCTCGCCTTGCTTGGTTATGAATTTGATTTAGTTGATATTGATATGATTCAAATGGTTCGCTTGATGAAAGATGGACAAGAATATAAAATGTCTAAAAGAAAAGGAACAGCAGTTTGACTGGTTGATCTTTTGGAAATGGTTGGAAAAGATGCGATTAGATATATGCTTGTTTCTAAAACCCCATCTAGTCATATGGACTTTGATTTAGATTTAGCTTTAGAAAAGAATTCAACCAATCCAGTTTATTATGCTCAATATGCTACAGCAAGATGTAATAAAATAATTCAATCTTTAGATAATTTAGATTTAAAAATTAATAAAGAAATTAAATTCGAAAGCCAAAAAGAAAAAGAACTTATAATTTTATTAGATAGTTTTAATTCAATTATTGAATATGCAGGAAGTTCAAGATTGCCAAATATTGTTTGTGATTATATTCAAACATTAGCAAAAGCATTCCATTCTTATTATTCAGAAACTAAAATATTAGACAATGATAATAAAAAATTAACTAACCAAAGAGTTTTATTGGTTAAATCTGTATACCAAGTATTATCAAATGCATTTGGGTTGATTGGAATTGAAGTAAAAGATAGTATGTAATTAAAAGTGGGGTTTGCAACTTCACTTTTTTTATGTTAGAATTACAAAAGATTATATATTCTAGTTTGAATAGAAATGTATAATTCATAAATTTAAAAAATACAAAAAGGAGAAAACAGTATGGCAAATAAAAAACCAACATTCGTTTCAATGGACTTAGGTACAGCTAATACACTAGTATACATTGCTGGACAAGGTATTGTTTATAACGAACCATCAATCGTTGCTTACAGAATTAAAGAAAACAAAATTATCGCTGTAGGTGAAGAAGCATACAAAATGATCGGTAAAGGAAACAAAACTATTCGTGTTGTAAGACCAATGGTTGACGGAGTTATTACTGACATTAGAGCTACTGAAGCTCAATTGAGATACATCTTCTCAAAATTAAGAATTACAAAACAATTAAGACACTCAATCATGCTATTAGCATGTCCTTCAGTTATTACTGAATTAGAAAAAACAGCTCTTAAAAAAATCGCTGTTAACTTAGGAGCAGACCAAGTATTCGTTGAAGAAGAAGTTAAAATGGCTGCTTTAGGTGGTGGAGTTAATATCTATGCACCAACAGGAAACTTAATCGTTGATATGGGTGGGGGAACTACTGATATAGCTGTTTTAGCATCAGGAGATATCGTTCTATCAAAATCAATTAAAGTTGCTGGAAACTACTTAAACGATGAATGTCAAAAATTCATTCGTTCACAATACGGATTAGAAATCGGATCAAAAACTGCTGAATCAATCAAAGTTAACGTTGGTTCATTAGCAAAATTCCCAGATGAAAGACGTATGAAAGTTTACGGACGTGACGTTGTTTCTGGATTACCAAGAGAAATCGAAATTACTCCAGAAGAAGTACGTGAAGTATTAAAAGTACCAGTATCAAGAATTATTGACTTAACAGTTCAAGTTTTAGAAGATACACCACCAGAATTAGCTGGAGATATCTTTAGAAACGGGATCACAATCTGTGGTGGTGGAGCCCTAATCAGAGGAATCGACAAATACTTCGCAGATACATTACAATTACCAACAAAAATTGGTGAACAACCATTATTAGCCGTTATTAACGGAACTAAAAAATTCGAAAGTGAAATCTGAGAAATTGTTAAAGCTCAAAGATTGCACGACGATATAATGGGTAGATAATAATCCTTTAGTTTATAAAGTTTAAATATTTTAAAAAATAAGGGGGTTTATTATGTACAAAGAATTTAATAGACCATTCATTTCCCTGGATCTTGGAACTAGCAACATTCTTGCCTATGTTTCAGGACAGGGAATTGTTTATAATCAGCCAAGTTTAATGGCTTACGATGTTAGAACTAACAAATTAGTAGCCATTGGACAAGAAGCTTATGAAATGGTCGGAAAAACAAATGACAATATTAGACTTATAACACCATTAGTTGATGGGGTTATTGCAGACTTAGATGCTGCACAAGACCTATTGAAACACATTTTTGATAGATTAAAAATGATGAACTTTTGAAAAAGTTCAATCGTTGTTCTAGCTTGCCCTTCGGGAGTTACAGAGTTAGAAAGAGATGCACTTAAAATGGTCGCAAAAGACATGGGTGCCAGTTTAGTTGTTGTTGAAGAAGAAGTTAAAATGTCTGCTTTAGGTGCAGGTGTTAACATTGAAATGCCAGTTGGACATTTAATTGTTGATATCGGTGGAGGAACTACTGATATAGCAATTATTTCAAATGGAGATATTGTTATTTCAAGATCTCTTAAAATAGCCGGAAATGCATTTAATGAAGAGATTTTAAAATATGTTAGAGCAGAATACAATATTTCAATTGGTATTAAAACTGCTGAAAATATTAAAAAAAGTTGTGGTTCATTGGTTAAATATCCAAATGAACGTTCAATGCAAATATACGGTAGAGATATCGTTTCAGGATTACCAAAAGAAGTTACTGTGAACTCAGAAGAAATTAGAAATGTTCTATTAGGAGCATTTAGTAAAATCACTGATTTAGTAATAGAAATCATGGAAAACACTCCTCCTGAATTAGCTGGAGATATCATGAAAAATGGTATGGTACTGTGTGGTGGTGGAGCATTGGTAAGAAATGTTGATAAATATTTCTTCGATATATTCCAACTACCGACAAAAATTGCTGCTGATCCACTTAACTGTGTTATTGAAGGAACAAAAGCATATGAAAAAATAATCTTAAAAAGAGTTGAAGCTGGTGAATACGCTGATAGCCAAGACACATATCTTCAAACACTTAAAAAATAGAAACTTATGTTTCTATTTTTTTATTATAATTTTATTTTTTTAAAAATCTAATTAACTCAATGTATGTTAATCTCTTTTAGGAAGGTGTAAGTATGAATGAAATAAAAATAGAACTATCAAATAGAGATGACATTACTTATGAACTTATTTCAGAAATAATAATTAAGCACTTTACAAGAGATGGAAAATCATTTTTAAAAGGAGCTGACTATAGAATAAACGATAAGGATAGAGTTTGATTTATAAATTTTGCTGCAAGAGACAGAATTAATGAAATGATTAGAAAAGAAAAGTATGCTATCTACCCTTCTGATGATACAGAAAAGATATTTTTATTTAATGAAACAGGATCAGAAGAAAATATTTTAAAGAGATTTAATAATTTTAAAAATAAAGATGATTATATAATTGTTTTTGCAAAGTTTAAAGATAATTCATTTTATAAAGGTTATAAATTTTTGGGAGTATATAAATTAGATGGAATGGTCGAAAATAATCCAGCTAATATGGTGTTTAAAAAGGTAGAAAATACTTATCTTTTAACAAATTCAAAATAAACCCCCTTGTTTTCTATATTTAAAAATAGTATAATAAAAGTACATATTTTATTATGGCTCAGGAGGTATTTATGAAAATAGATGAACGTACATTTATTGCTTTAGATTTAGGTACAAGTAACATATTAGCTTTTGTTGGAAGACAAGGGATAGTTTACGATGAACCGTCAATCATGGCATATGATAACATCACTAACACATTAGTTGCTTTAGGTGCAGATGCTTACAACATGGTTGGTAAAACACACGAAAACATTAGAATGGTAGTTCCAATTAAAGATGGAGTTATTACAGATTTAGATGCTGCAAAAGACATGCTAAAACACGTTTTCAGTAAATTAAAAATGTTAAATGACTGAAAAAACTCAATTATATTACTTGCATGTCCAAGTGAAGTTACTGAATTAGAGAGAGAAGCTCTAAAACAAGTTGCTTACGATATGGGAGCAGAAATAGTTATTGTTGAAGAAGAAGTTAAAATGGCTGCATTAGGTGCAGGAATTAACATCGATGTTCCAAGAGGACACATCGTTATTGATATCGGTGGAGGAACTACTGATATAGCAATTATTTCAGCAGGAGACGTAGTTATATCAAGATCAATTAAAGTTGCTGGAAATGCATTAGATGAAGAAATCAAAAAATACATTAGATCAGAATACAATGTTACAATTGGTGACAGAAGTGCTGAAGACGTTAAAAAAGAATTAGGTTCATTATCAAAATATAAAGGTGAAAGAACTATGTCTGTATTCGGTAGAGATATCGTTTCAGGATTACCAAAAGAAGCAATTATAAGTTCAGAAGAAATTAGAAACGTTTTAGTTAACGCATTTAGTAGAATCACTGACTTATTAATTGAATTAATGGAA
This sequence comes from Spiroplasma monobiae MQ-1, assembly GCF_002865545.1. Lineage (NCBI taxonomy): Bacteria > Bacillati > Mycoplasmatota > Mollicutes > Entomoplasmatales > Spiroplasmataceae > Spiroplasma > Spiroplasma monobiae. The sequence goes on from NZ_CP025543.1 coordinate 886,551, forward strand.
AACACTCCTCCTGAATTAGCTGGGGATATAATTTCAAACGGATTTACAATTTGTGGTGGTGGATCACAAATTAGAGGAATTAAAGAATACTTTAACGGTATATTCTCAGTTCCTTGTCATGTATCACCTAACCCATTAACCGGTGTTATCGAAGGTGCAAGAGTATTCCAAAAAATAATTAATGACAGAATTGAAAAAGATTACTATGGAAAAAACGCAAGAAACGTTAAAAAAGGTAGTCAAACTTCATACTTATAGTAGATAAAAAAAATTGGTTTTAATTAAAACCAATTTTTTTTATCTAAATTTTAAATATTTTTAAAGCATTATTTGTCGTTGCTTCAATAACGTCAGATTTGTTAACCTTTTTAATACTAGCTATTTTTTCAACAGTGTAGACTATGTTCTTGGACATATTTAATTTACCTCTTTTTGGTTCTGGAGTTAAATACGGAGCATCTGTTTCAACTATCATTTCATTTAAAGATAATTTTTCAACAGTTTCTTGAAGCGGCAAGGCATTTTTGAAAGTTACAACTCCAGGTATAGAAATTAAATAACCTCTTTTTGTAAATTTCTTAGCCAACTCAAACCCTCTTGTATAACAGTGAACAATAGCCCTTTTCACTTTTAATTCATCTAATATTTCTAAAGCATCTATGTATGCCGCTTCTGATTCATCATTATCTCTCAAGTGCATCATAACCACCAAATCATTTCTTTGAGCTATTCTGATTTGTTCTTTAAAAAATTCTTTTTGTATTTCTTTGTGGTCGTCAGTGTAATAATAATCTAATCCAACTTCTCCAATCGCAACAACACCTTCTCCGTGTGCCATTGTATCAATTTCATCCAAATCATCAATAGTGAATTTATTTACATCATTCGGGTGGATACCAACAGCCGCATAAACGTTTGGATATTTTAAAGCATATTTACACGCCTCTCTTGATGATTTAATATCAAATCCTACACAACAAAAATGAGAAACACCAACTATCTTAGCTTCATTAATCATATCAGAAGCTTCAAATTCCTTTTCTTTATATACAACATCATTAAAGTGTGTATGTGTATCAAATATACCTGCCATAAATTTCTCCTACTTTCCTAAACAATATTTTCTAAATATAGTGTCAATAACTTCTTCATCAGCATCATAAATACCCAAGAGGTTATTTAAAATTTTTAATATTTCATATAAATCAAAATTGATTAGATCGGTTGTGAAACCTTGTTCAATATTATCTGAACATTTTTCTAATAATTCTAATATAGTTTTAAACATTTCAATGTGAAATGCATTTGATAGAACAGGGACTTCACTTTCAAGAAGATCCTCGTTGTTAAATTGCTCTTCAATTTTACTTATAAGGTTTCTTATATCACCCTTTAAAGCCGAGACCATAACTAAGTCTTTGAATTCGTCTTGAATTTCCCTTATTTCATTTTCACTAAGTAATTCAACCTTATTTAAAACAACAATGTGCTTCTTATCCTTTATCTTTTCATAAATCTCATAATTAATTTTACCCTTATTTATGACAAATAAAATAATATTTGAAGTTTGAATTAAAGAAATGCTTTTTTCAATTCCCATTTTTTCAACTTCGTCTTTTGTATTTCTAATTCCAGCAGTATCGATAAGATTTAAAGAAAAGTTTTCAAAATTTAATTGTCCTTCAACAATATCTCTTGTAGTACCTTCTATATCAGTAACAATAGCTTTGTCTTCTGCTATAAGAGAATTTAAAAGCGAAGATTTACCGACGTTTGTTTCTCCGAGAATCAGTGTGCTTATTCCATTATTTAAAATATTGAATCTTTTACTTGTTTCTAATATTTTTGTAACTTGATTTTTTAGTTTTGTTAATTCTAATTGTATTTCTTCAGTTGTTGAACCTTCAACATCATCATAATCAGGATAATCTATTGAAGTTTGAATTTTAGAAATAAGATCTATTAAACTTTCTTTTATTTTTAATAATGATTTATTATTTTTACCCTCTAAATTTAGTGCATTAATTTTCAGAGCCAGTTCATTTTTTGAATCAATTAGATTATTAATACTTTCTGCTTGTATTAAATTTATCTTTCCATTCAAATATGCTCTTTGAGAAAATTCTCCTGGCAAAGCAGGTCTTGCGCCATATGAAATAAGTAATGAAATGATTTTATTAGTTAGTAAAATTCCACCATGACATTGAATCTCAACAACATTTTCACCAGTAAATGATTTTCCATTCACAAATGTAAGTATTAAAGACTCATCTATTATGTCGTTATTTTCATATAATTTTCTAACTTGCATTTTATTTTCTATTTCAAGTTTATTTCTTAAAATTTTATTAACTATATCTATGGATTGCTCTCCAGATAATCTTATAATTGAAATTGCTTGTCTAGAAACTTTTGTAGCACAGGCAATTATTGTGTCGTTCAAATTTATTTTCATATTATCTTCTTCCCAATTTTGATTATAACAAAACAAAACCAGAAAGTTATTTTTCTGGTCTGTATATTATTCTAATTTTTCTATTACCAAGAGCGCCAGTCGTTTTTGATTTTAGAGTTTTGTATTTCATAATCATTGAGTTGATTTCTTTTCTTACATTTTTGTTATAAGCTGGTAACTTTATATCTTCTTTTGTTCTCATAACACTATTAAAAATTTCTTTTATCTTTAATTTATCAAACTCTCTAGAATTTTTATTAGCAACATTAAAATTAACGAACTCAAAATGAATTTTAATTTTGAGTTTTAGATTAAACATTAATTTTATAAATACTCTTATATTTTTTCTTGTTTCTTTATCTATGATTTCTTTAGAATCATAAGCTATAAAGTTTTTATCTTTGGATATTACATAGAATATAGAAATTATTCTTATTGAAGAGATTTTTGAAAGCTGCTCATTTAAAAATCTCATAAAACTAATTCTTTCTTTAGATGATATAAATAAAATCACTTCCCCTAAGTTATTTCAAAAAACTAATTTATTTTCTGGTCTTTTACTTATTAGAAAGTGATTAAATTTATTATTAATTTTTTTTAGCTTCATTAGAAACTTTTGCAGCTATTGTTTTGTTTTTTTCGATTTGCTTTTCTCTTTTTTTCTTCAACCTTGAGGCTTTAGTTTCCTTCAAGAAGTGGAAAGTTAAAGTTTGAATAATTTGGAATGTTGAAGAGAAAATTCAATAAATAGCAACCCCTGAGGCAATACTAAATACAACGAATAGGAATACAACCATAAATACGATTTGCATTATCAATTGTTTTTTTCTTGCCTTCTTCTGTTGTTCAGATTCCAATTTTGGTTTCTTTTTAAACATTTGAAGAATCATAGGAAGCATCATTGATCCAATTTGTAATGGTAGGTAAACCACTATTAAAGTTAAATATATTCAATTACCTTCTTGTATTTGTTTGAAAGGAGTTTCAACAAGTGTAATTTGTCCTACGGTTGCAATTTTTAGCGCATGTGTTGCTCTAACAACAGAGAACATCGCAAATAAGAATGGCATTGATAAGAATGATGTAGCAATTGAACTCATTGGACTAATACCTTCTTTTTTGTAAAGAGCCATTAATTCCATTTGTTGTTTTTGCTTAGCACTTGGATCTGAAGAGTTTTTATATTTCTCTTGTACCTCTGCTTGTTTTGCTTGCAATCCTTGCATTTTTTCTTGATTCATTTGAGTTTTTCAAGTAAACGCTAAAGTTATACCCCTTACAATTAGTGATGTAAAGAATATAGCAAATATTGCAGCAACACCATAAGAACTTGAATCTGGATCCAATCTTCCATCAGCTGCATGATTTGAAAATAAACTTATAAAGGATACTAACAATCATGCTAATGGATAAACAAAGAATCCGTAGAATGGAGAAGAAGTTACTGTAAATGCTTGCCCTCAATTTGATATTGGGTTAAATGCATATTCAACTAATTCACCTGTTTTTGGATCTATCTTAAATCAGTGTGTTTTTGAACTTCAATCACCCAAAGATTTAATAATAATTTCAAATGATACTCCCGGAGAATACATTGTATTTCCGGCCATATCCGTAACTGCATTAACTGTATACTGTGGTTGATACATTTGTACACACCCTCACAGCATAGAAACAATAATAAATACAAATAATACCAACTTTATCCACACCCAAACTAATTTCATTCAATCTTTTGGTGTTTTTTTCTTATTGTTGTTATTATTTAGGTATTTAGAATAGTCCTGTTTGTACAAGATATTCACCTCTCTTTATTTTATTAGTAATAAAGCTTTTTTTAATTCTTCTAAATTATCTTGAAAAGATTTATCTAGTATCATGATTCTGGCCATAATTACTATATCAAAATATTTTTCGCTTTGATCATCTAATATTTCTCATATCATAGACCTAATTTGTCTTTTGATTTTATTTCTAAATACAGCATTCCCTGTTTTTTTACCAACAGATATACCGTATCTAAATCTTTTTAAATCATTTTTTTTAAAATAAATTACAAATCCTTTAGTTTTAATGAATCTTTTATTCCCAATAATACTTTGAAATTCATGATTTCTTTTAATTATATTTATATTTTTCATCTAATTATTAAGCAGTAAGTTTGGCTCTACCTTTAGCTCTTCTTGCTTTAATAACTTTTCTACCATTTTTAGTTGCCATTCTAGCTCTAAAACCATGAGTTCTAGCATGCTTTATCTTACTTGGCTGTCAAGTTCTTTTCATAATATTACCTCCTTTTTAAACAAAACTTCATTTAAGATTATAACTTAAAACTAACTAATTTGACATTGAATATTAGAAAATTCTTGATTATTTCTACATTATAATAACTTTTATTAACTTATTAATAAATTTAGTATGTGGATAACTTTCAAAAAGTCACTATTTGAATGAATAAAACTATAATATTTATCCACATTTTGTACCTATTTTGGTGTGTTTTTAAAGTTATCCACATCAAAACAATGTGGATAACTTATAATCTAAATGTTAATGTTTGGGGTGAAAAA